>JAJDNW010000061.1 GCA_022340465.1 Deltaproteobacteria bacterium
TTCGACATTTGTCTCAGGATTGATCCACTGGGATGTCTGCGGTGGTTCAAGCGAAATTTTCACGTGAAAAGAATCCGTTGAAAAATCCTTTAAAACGCCTTTGAAAATAACGCTGTTTTGTATGAGCTGGGCGGTTATTCCCTCACAGGGATGATGTGAAATCGCTTCATACTGCAATGGATAGTGCATCTCGGAAAAGGCAAGCCTCAGACCGCACCCATCAATATGGACAACCGCCGGATACAAAACCAGCTTTTTAGCATCGTTGATCAAATTGACACTTTCGAAGGCATACCTGGCCAGCTTGCGTTCAGCCTCCGACCGGTCGACCCACTCGCAAAAAACCTCATCACCTGCACATGGCTGTGGCTTGGCCTGCAATGAAATCAGATTGTCAAAACGGGTGTTTCTCAAATTGACGATTATGATTTCATCCTGAAAATTCAAATAGTTAAGCATGTTGATGATTTGCTTTTGACCGATTCTTTTCGCAGCACCTTCGTCTTTGTTGCCAACAGACGGCTTAATGCTGCCGACAACTTTGGGATTAACGGTTGCTGTGTTGTTCGTGCCCGGTTGAATGATATGGTAGCTCATCTGGGGTATTCCTTGTTCGCCTAAGTAAAATTTGTGGTGCCCGGGATGTGGTCGTCAATCTGCGATTCCTTGAATTGGCAGGCATTGCGAAGCAGACAGGCCCGCAACCAACTTGTTCAATAAATCTAAATACATTTAGCACAGATACCGGGTTTGTTCAAGTTGATTGCCCCCAAAAGAACCACCCTCTCAATTTGTCGGATATGCCCGGGAAGAGCATGTTGCCTTTCCTGCGGAACATTTCCAAACCTGGAAGGCTACAAGCTCCTCTTGTACCAAACACGACCGCCGATACTGAAATTTAGCTGATCTTTTTTGGGTATTTTGAATAGTAGTGCGCATTCTCCCAGCTTAGCTTCAGCGCCTTGTTCAACATGTAGGCCGCGTAAAATTTTTTCAAATTTTTGAGCCTTGCTAGGGATTTAATCATGCGTATTGGATAGGTGGGAAACGCGTAAAGCCTCTTTTTTATGTAATTGTCAGCCACGTAGACCCTGTCGAGGTTCGTATTGTCAGATTTGTGCACAACGTAAGAAAACCTGTATTTATCCCAATCTGCTGGAAAATCGCTGTATATAAGGCGATTTTCTTTATTCATCTGGTCCATCAGATCGGTTCCCGGGAGTGGTGTAAGGATGCTTATCTGAAACATGTCGATCCCGGAGTCCACCATAAAATCGGCAAGATCTTTGTAATATCGATCAGATTCATGGTCATTACCGATGATAAAGGCACCGAACACGCCGATGCCGTATTTGTGAAAAGTCTCCACAACCCGCTTGTAATTATCCACGCCGGTTTTGACATTAACGCCTTTTTTCATGCTCTGCAATGAATCCAGGCTGATTGTCTCAAATCCGATAAACACGAACATACAGCCTGCCTCGGCGGCAAGCCGGATAACCTCGTCATCGTCGGCCGCATTAATCGACGTCTGCATCCACCACTTTTTATTCAGGGATTGTTGGATCATGCCTTTGAACAGTTCTTTGGCCCTTTGGATACTTTCCGGGCTGTAGCCGATCAGGTTGTCGTCCACAAAGGCGATATAAGGACTTTCGATCGCTTTCAATTCGTGCAGCACGTCATCCGGACGCCGGCACCGATATTGCTTTCCCAGGTAGCGTGACACCGAGCAGAAATGGCAGTTGAAAGGACACCCTCTGGAGGTCTGGACCGAACTCCAAAGGTAATCAGGATGCAGCAAATCCCTCCGAGGCATAACGTCGAAGTTATCCAGATCGACACGCGGTCCGTCATAACGCCTGGCCAGGCAGCCGTTTTCAAAATCTCCAATGACTTTTCCCCAGATTCCCTCGACCTCTCCCACGATGATACTGTCTACGTGTCCCATCACCTCTTCAGGAATCATTGATGCGTGGATGCCGCCCATGACAACCGTTGTCCCCTGATTTCTATAGTGAGAAGCGATTTCGTAAGCGCGGTTTACGTTACTGGTAAAGGCCGTAATAGCGACCAGGTCCGCCGCCTCCGGCTGGAAAGCGTCGAAGTTCTCATCTGCAATCTTGACGTCCCATCCCGATGGTGTTACCGCCGCCACATAGGCAAGGCCCAAGGGTGAAAACGTCGAATATTTGCTCATCAAATAGCCACTCTTGCGGCCGACGGGATTTATCAACAGAAGCTTTTTCATTTAGGCCGGCCTTTTCCCCCTGCATAAAATAATGGGCGTGTAGGTAAATCTTCGGGGGTCTGCAAAGGCCGTCTCGAATTCCCGGTAAAACTCCTCGTAGCCACCCTCGTATTGATCGAACGGGTAGGCCATAGCGCCATCCGATTTGACTTTCATTGCCCAGTTAAAGGCGTCTATTTCATTCAACTCTCCGAAGATGAGGTGATGGGGTGCAAGGGAAACATCGATGTCTCTGTAACCCAGATCATATAAAAACGAATACAGCTTTCTACCGATATACGGATCAAAATTGGCCTTCTTTTCCAGCATGCTTTTCATCCCAACAATGGCGGATTCAAGCCTCTCGGGAAGACCATAGTGGGTTAGGCAATTGTAATCCAGGTCTGCCAGGCACAATATACCCTCGGGTGCCAACATACTGGTAATTTTCTTGACAATTTCGAAACTGTTGGAGCGATAGTACTCCAAAACGAACCGCATCCACACAAAATCGAACCGTCCCAATTCACCCAGATCCTCACGAATGTCCCTCTGTACAAACGACAGGCCCTCATCCTGATAGTTTTTTTGGGCAAAACAGATGCGTTGAGCTGCATTGTCCACACCGATGGTTTCACCGGTCGGTTGCACAAGTTTGTTTAAATAAAACGAGGTCTTTCCCGAACCGCACCCCAGGTCGGCCACCCGCATCCCCGCTTCGATACCCGCCCACCGAGCATGCTCCTGGACCGTTTTAGGATTTGTTTTTATATCCAGTCGACGCGCTTCCTGATCGCTTTCCATTAGGTAACCGCTGGAACCCATGTACCACCCTGACTTGCAATGTACTGTTTAAGATAATGCCTGTATAATGCGCGCGTCAAAACATTCCCATTTTGTCAAGCCGCATGCAAAATAGCAATAATAGTCTTACGCGCATTAGTACAGGTTGCCATTTTTGTCAATATTGCAGTGTTTCAGATCCGGTCGTCAGGCATTGTCCATAAAAAAGAGCCGCTAATTGCGGCTCATGCTTTATTACATTTATCGTTTACCGAAAGGACAGAAAAAATCAATCGGCTCCGTACTTGAAAGACAGGGCAACCCGTGCTCTGAAGGCGGTTACCTGTCCATCCTCCACCTTCATGTCGAGTTTGGTAATTTCTGCAATTCTGAGTTCCCTGAGACTTTTAGACGCTTTCGCGACAGCATTTTTAGCCGCATCCTCCCAGGAATCACTGCTTGTTCCCACGAGTTCGATGATTTTGTATACGCTATTAGTCATTTTTTCCTCCTTTCCTGCAAACATATGGAATTTGCAGGCCTGTGGTTTGGAACAATTCTGGATTGTTCCGTTTGGAATGGAAATCAGGCAACAATATGGCGGTGCAAACTAGATCGGAAGCAAAATGGGCTTGGGGATGTCAGCGATAATGCCCGAATGGATGCATGATAGGATATGTAGCCAGCGCAAGTCAACTAAAAACAGCCATTTCCCTTTATCCTGGCCTCAACGTTGCAACCTCGAGGTTAGGTCTGCATCACCCACGGTCGATAAAACCGACGGCATCAATTTCAACCCGCAGACCAAACGGAAGCTTGTCTACCTGAACACACGTGCGGGCGGGGTAATCTTTAAGGAAAAAGGTTTCGTAGACGTCGTTAAACCGCCCGTAATCCCTGATGTCTACAAGGTAAGCGGTCACCTGCATCAGATTGCTCATGGACGCTCCGGCCGCCGCCATGATGATGCGAATATTCTCCATGGCCAGTCTGGCCTCTTCCTCAATCGTCCCGGTTCTGACCCTGTTGGTAGATGGGTCGACGGCACCCTGGCCGGATAAAAAAATAAGCCCGTTGTGGGTGACCGCCTGCGAATATGGACCGCCCAGCTCAGCCGCCTCGGAAGTGCACACCATCACTTTATCTGTCATAGCTACCTCCCGCCGATCGATGAAAACCAAAGGAATGCCAGGCCGGTATTACTCCTCATCCGGTTTGGTTCCCACCATGCGATAAAAAGGCGCCCAATATGCTCTGTGAACCGCCTTGGCCCCGCGCGACAAGGAAAGGCTCGTCGTGTATATGAGAGCATACAGCGTCGGTACGACGATGAGGGTCAGGATCGTCGCCAGTGCCAGACCAAAAATCACCGCGCTCGCCATCGAACTCCACCACTGAGTGGACGCGCTGACCCAGGATATTTCCATTTTTTGAAAATTATAAGCCACCCCCGTTACCATGGGCAACAGGCCCAGGATGGTTGTGATCGCCGTCAGCAAAACCGGTCTGAGCCGGGTGCAGCCTGCTGCAACGATGGCATCCCTGAAGCGGATGCCCCGCTCGTGAAGTCGGTTGGTGTAATCGATCAAAACAATGGCATTGTTCACCACGACCCCTGCCAGGGAAATGACGCCAACACCGGTCATGACAACCCCGAAGGAAAATTCCATGACTGAAAGCCCCAAAAACACGCCGCCCAGAGAAAGAATGACCGAGGTCAAGATGATTAACGGCTGCAGGATGGAATTGAACTGTGTCACCAGGATTATCATAATTAAAAAAAGAGCAGCGGCAAATGCCTTGGTAAGAAACGCCTGGGCCTCATCCTGTTCCTGCTGCTCTCCGGTGAGGCTTAACTTGTATCCCGGGGGCAGCTTGATTTTGTCCAATATCTTTGCGGCCTGGGCCCTTACCACCGCACTGGGGACATGCTGTTCGTCGACATTGGCCGTGACCGTTACCACCCTTTGGTGATTGATGCGATTTATCTCACCCAAACCGCCGGTAATTTCAAATTTGGCAATGGTGCTCAAGGGCACTAAGCCCTCTTCCGTGGGTATGAGCAGCTCCCTGAGAATGTCCGTCGCCCGACGATCTTTCTTGGACAACTGAACCGTAATGTCAAAATCCTCGTCACCCTCCCTAAAGGTCGACACCTTTATGCCGTTAAATGCCACCTTCAGGGCAAAACCGACAATTTCCGTGGACAACCCCAGCAGCGCAGCTTTCTGGCGGTCCACGCGCACCCTCACCGTTGGCGCGCCGGCCACATAATTGTCGCGGATATCCTGCACAAAGGGTATTTTCTCGAGTGTGCCGCGGATCTCTTTGGCAATGCGCCCCAGAACCACAAAATTATCACCTGAAATCTCGATGCTGATGGGTGCACCGGTTGGCGGCCCCTCCTTCTGCTCTGCTACGCTTACGCGCGCCCCGGGAATACCGGTAATCCGCTTGCGGATCTCTTCCGTCGTCGCCTTGGAGGATATGTTGCGATCTTCGAGATCATAAAACTGAATCCCGATGTGATTGGGGGAATTCCTTTCAAACTGGGAACTGCCGCCTATAACGGCAACTGTCCGGGAATAGATGTCCTTGACGTTCTCCATGTCGGTAAGCCCAACCACCTGTTTGCCGTTTCTCAGGGAGTTGTGCTTCGACTCCAGATTTCCCTGGTAGCAATCCTTCGGGTCTTCATCGGGAGGGGCCAAGGGGGTGCCGGGTCCATTGCAGAGGGCCATCTCGACCTGGCGGGCAATTCTGTCCGAATACTCTATATCGGCGCCCTCGGGAACATCCAAATTGATGTAGACGCTATCCGGATCGACGCTGGGGAAAAACTCGACCGGTTTTTCGATACCAATTCGGTAAAACCATATCATTACCATGGCTGCCACGGTTAAAAAGGATATGCAAAGCACCGCCACACGGTGATTCAGCGCGCTTTCCAGAATCCAGCGGTATGCTTTCAGCATCGGTCCCCGAATAGTGATAGGGGACTCACCGGCCCTTTCGATCTCTTCCGCCGTGGCTGACGCCACGGTCGGTCGCTTGCCGAAAGGCAGTTTCAAAAAAATGGCCGCCATGGCTGGGTTAATCACCATGGCAACAAAAAGCGACGACGACAGGGTGATGATGACGGTCTTGGGCAAATAGGCCATAAATTCACCCATGATGCCCGGCCAGAAAATCAAGGGAAAAAAAGCCGCGACCGTTGTCAAGGTGGAAGCAATAACCGCTTGGGCCACCTCTCCCGTAGCCCGCATGGACGCTTGTACTCTGGGAACCCCCTGTTCCATGTAGCGAAAAATATTTTCGACGATCACGATGGCATTGTCCACCAGCATGCCCAAGGCAAGGGTCAGGGAAAAGAGGACAACCATGTTAAGCGTAATACCGATAGCGTCCAACACAGCAAATGAAATCAACATGGAAAAGGGTATGGCCATGCTCACCAAAATGGCATTGCGCACACCCATGACAAAGAAAAGCACCACCACCACCAGAACCAGGCCGGTGATAATATTGTTTTCAAGATCGGAAACCATTACCCGGATCTCTTTTGCCTGATCCATCAGTTTGGTTATTTTCGTTCCTGCAGGCCAGGTATGGCGTTTATTTTCGATGATCCGTGATACCGCGCTCATTATTTCCAGAATGTTTTCACCGGCCCGCTTTTTTATCTGTATATTGATGGCCTTCTGGCCGTTCAGGCGTGACCGGCCCTCTTCATCCTTGAACCCGTCCACTACCCTGGCCACATCCTTGAGGTAGACCGGCTGACCATTGTGCAACCCCACCACCAAACCATATATCTCGTCCGGTGTTCTGAACTCCCCCGGTACCCTAAGCTGGAAACGTCCATCTCCCATTTGAATGGCACCGCCGGAAACATTTTGATTTTCCTGGGCGATAACGTCCTGCAGCATCAAAATGGAAAGACCGAAATATGCCAGTTTGTCTGGGTAGGGTTCTACGCGCACTTCCCGTTCCAGTCCGCCGGTAACATCCACCTCCAGCACCCCCGGAATCGATTCAAAATCCTCTTCCAGGTCTTCGGCGATCTCTTTAAGTCGTTCAAGACCGGCCGGCCCGGACAGGGAAAAAACCACGATAGGCAATTCAGATATGTTGATCTCCCTGACATCCGGGTCGTCTTCAAGGTCCCGGGGCAGGTCGGGCTTGGCCATATCAACTTTGTCTTTGGTTTTGCTCAGGACGTCGTCGATGTTGGTTCCCGCCACAAATTCGACCACGATGGAACTCATTCCCTCGGTGCTGGACGACTCTATGCGTTTGACCCCCTCTAGCCCCTTCAATTTTTTTTCGATGGGTATGGTGATCGAATTCTCGATGTCTTCAGGAGCGACGCCGGGGTAGCTGGTCATAATGAAAATGTAGGGAATCGTGATGTCGGGTGCGGCTTCACGCGGCAGGTTGTTGTAGGAAACCACCCCGAAAATGAGAATCATCAAGGCCAGCACCATAACACTGGTTCTTTTTTTTACGGCCATGTCGGAAACGATCATTGTGCCAGGATCTCCTCTGGGCTGCTGACATTTTTCACGACATCGACCGCCTGCCCCTCTTCAAGCAGCCGGTGCCCCACCACCACCAGCCTGTCACCAGCTTCGAGTCCGGAAAGGATCTGAACCCGCCAGTCCACAAGAATGCCGGTATTGACCTGCCGTTTTTCGGCACGGCCTTTTTTCTCAACAAAGACATGGCTCTCGTCGCCCTGACTGATGACCGCATAAAGGGGTATGACCAGTGCGTTTTTATACACATTTCTAACCAGTTCTACCCGTGCGAACATTCCAGGCAGGATCTTGCCGTCCGGGTTTGGAATCATGAGTTCCAGGTCGAAAAGACGTGCCAGGTTTCTTGGCTGCCGGGAGAGAAAAACTTTTTCTCCCGTTACCCGCCTGTTTCCCAGGGCTTCGATAACGACCTCGGACGTTTTGAGGCTAAAAAAGGATGTTACGTCGCTTTCGGGAATGCCCACCTTCACTTTTACCTTCCCAACCTGCAGAATCTGGGCGATCTGGGCTCCCACCAGAACCAGGTCACCCTGCTTGGCCGCTATTTCATTAATCCGCCCCTCGATGGGAGCCTCGATGCTGGTGCGTTCCAAGGCCAACCTGGCCTCATCCCTTTGGGCAGTGATGTCCTTAAGGTTGGCACTGGCCTCGTCCATACGGTTGGCGGCGGTGATCCCTTTCCTGTCCAGGGCTGCAATACGATCGTATTCCAGTTTGGCAAGCTTATACGCCGCTTCAATACGGGAAAGCCGCAAGCGATAATCCCTGTCATCCAGTTCGACCAGAATTTGCCCTTTTGTGACGGACTGCCCTTCCTTCACGGGAATATGCATGACCTGACCGCCAACTTCGGCCTTGACCCAGAGTTCCTCATAGGGAGCCACATTTCCCGGCAAATTGATCTTATCCACCAAACGCATGGGTGACAGGGTAAGCGTAATCACACTGACCGGTGCGTTGTCGATTTTTATTGCCGCCTGTTTTGCTTTTTCTAAGCGGATCTTTTCATCTTGAACCCGCCCACATAAAACAAAAATAAAGCCGCAAATGCAGGCCACAATCAACCATGGGATAAGCCCCCACACGAAACGCAACAGTTTGGTCCCGACACCATTTTTTTTCATTTTATCGTCTTTGGCTAGATGGATTTATATCCGAGGAAGCATCAAGAGTCTATTCTGTGGTTAAGGTTGCCTGTTTATCTTTCTGGTTAAGGCTTGTCAATATTCATAAGCCTAAAATGAGCAAATATCGCCGGGCCATTTTTTCCAAACATATATTTTTCTTGCACCGGCATCGGATTCACACTATGGTTAATTTTCTATTTGCACCGTTCTGAAAGGCGAGAATTTATGAATGCTTATGCTTTAAGAAAACTTCAGGAACTTTCCATCGACATCGAGGCCGTGGCCGGATTAATTGCCGATACCCAGAAGGAAAATGGTGAAATACCGTGGAGTCCGGGGGACAAAACAGATCCCTGGGATCACGTCGAAGCAGCCATGGGGCTTTGTATGGGCGGGCACCATGACCTGGCCAGAAAAGCCTACCGCTGGCTGGCTGACATACAGCTTGAAGATGGAAGCTGGTTTTCGTCCTACAGGAACGGAACCCCCGAAGACAAAACCCGTGACACCAACATGTCCAGCTATCTGGCTGTCGGCATGTTTCACTATTACCTGGTTACCGGCGATGTTGCCTTTCTGCATGAACTTTGGGAACCCATGGCAAAAGGTATCGCGTTCGCCCTGAGACTTCAGAGAACCGGCGGAGAAATCTACTGGGCCATCAGCCCGGAGGGTGTGGTTGATAATATGGCCCTCCTCACAGGTTCAAGCTCAATATACATGAGCCTGAAGTGCGCCGTTGCGATCGCTAAAATTATAGGATACGACCATCTGCCCTGGAAGCAATCCATGCAGCGACTCGGCGATGCCATCCGGTACAAAGGACACCTGTTCAACATGACCAAAGCGCGCTTTTCCATGGACTGGTTTTATCCGGTGCTCAGCGGCGCCGTGCAGGGGAAGGATGCCCGGAAACGCATCGATCGTCATTGGAAAAAATTCATTGTCTCCGGACAGGGGGTGCGCTGTGTATCGGACGAACCCTGGGTCACGCTGGCCGAAACATCGGAACTCTCACTGGCGCTTTCCGCCATGGGCAATCGGGAGATGGCCGAAATCGTCTTTAACTGGATCATCCACCGTAAATTCGAAGACGGCTCCTACTGGTGTGGATATACCTATCCGGACATCATCGTGTGGCCCCAAGAAAAGATCACCTGGACCAATGCCGTCATCCTCATGGCAGCGGATGCCATCTATGGGCTCACACCGGCGAGTCAACTTTTCAGTCATCGCCTCTGGGCAACGATCGGCTGAAGACAAGTCCCGGCGTCGCCGGATACACCTGGCGACGAAACGGTGTGATCGTCTTCCCCGCAACCGAACAGACCGGGTAGAACATTGCGCAAAGACCACAGACCCTACTATATAAAACAGCTCTATCTCCGCTTTCAGAAATTGTACGGCACCCACTTCATCAAACCCCAGCTCCAATCCCTTGGCCCGGGTGCCACCTTCATGAAGCCCTGGCACGTGGAGATATTCGGCGGCCCCATCCATATTGGCAAATATGCCACCATCATCGCCTCTTCGGACAAAAAGGTCCGGATTTCAGTATGGCCCGGACAACCGGGAAAAGGCGCCATACAGATAGGCGATTACTGCATGCTGTGCCCCGGTGTCCGCATCAGTGCCGCCGATGGCATACATATCGGCGACAGTTGTATGTTCGCCAACAATGCCTTTGTCACCGATTCGGACTGGCACGGCATCTACAACCGTGTCTCCACAGGAAAAGCGGATCCCATCACCATCGCCGACAATGTGTGGATAGGCGACAGCGCCATTATCTGCAAGGGTGTGTCCATCGGTAAAAACAGCATCGTGGGTGCCGGTGCGGTGGTAACCGGTGACATTCCGGCTGACGTCATCGCGGCCGGCAACCCCGCCAAGGTGGTCAAACGGCTCGATCCGGGCAAGCCTGTAACCACCAGGGCACACTGGCTCGGAGAGCCGCGGCGCCTTTTTAGGGACTTCGACCGTTATGACCGAGCAACACTGAAACATAACAGTCTGTTAACTTGGATCAGACACCTGGTTTCGCCGTCGAACAACAGTTGAAGCACCGCGCCCACATGCGACCTGCCATATGGGAACATCAATCATTCGCTCGCACCTGCCGGCGGTGCACCAAACTGAATCCCGAAAAAACCGCGCCGCCGGTCAACGCAATCAGGGCACTCACCAAAAAACTGAACTGGGCTCCCGCGCGTTCATACAGGAAACCGCTCACGAAAAAGCCGGTCATCAACCCCAGGCCGTAGGTCACCGCATTGTTGATGGATTGCCCCAGTGTCTTCGTCCCTTCGGGAGAAAGGTGGTCCATATACAAAATGCTGGCCATGTGGAACATACCGTAGGTGACCGCGTGAAGAATCTGAAGCAGCAGGATGGCAACCCCCGAGCGCAAGGTGCCCAAAAGTACCCAACGCAGCGCTGCCACGGGAAACGAGAAAGCCAGAATCCGTTCAAATGACAGGTGTTGAAAAAATTTTTTTGACTTTACCATCACTATGATTTCGGCAATGGACGCCGTTGCCCAGGCAAATCCGATAAAGCCGCTGTCAAAGCCTAGATGCTCCAGGTAGATCGATAAAAAGGCGTAATAAGCGCCATGGCTGACCAGCATCAGATAGGCGCAGAAAAGAAAGACCAGCACCCGTCGGTCGAAAAAGGTGTTTATGTTGGCCATGAAGGGGGGAGGTTCAGGTAGGGCGCTTTCCGGCGTTTTCAGCGAAACCAGCGTCAAAAAACCTCCGCCTGCCAAAATGAAAACCAATATGATCCTGATATCAAACCGCTTGAGAAGCCAACCGAGAAGGATCACGACGGAGATAAAAGCGATCGAGCCCCAGGCCCGAATAGCGCCGTAGGCACGCTTCTGCCCTGCCAGATGATCCATGGAAAAGGCCTCGAGAAATGCGATGATGGGCGCGTAAAAAATCCCATAGAAGGCGGTAATTATGAACATTGACCAGAACGTGTCGAAAAAAAAGAAAAAACAAAAAACAAAGGTGCTAAAGAGATTACACAGGATATAAAGAAAGCGGCGTTTATGATACCGATCGGCCAAAGCAGCCCACGTCAGTGAGAAAAGAACCATGATCAGCGACCGCAGGGAGGACAGAACACCTATTTGGACACCGTCGAAACCCAAATGATAGCAATAGAGGTTAAAATAGGGCAGGAACACCCCCATGGTGCCAAAATACAACGCGTATTGGATCGATATGTTCCACCTCGCCATCTGTTTGTCCTGGTCAATCACAACTCGCATCTTAGGGGAATTGCTTGAAAATCGCAATTTCTATCTTACCTTTACAAAAGTGGATGTTGATGTTAATTTTGCAAGGATTCGGAACCAGTTCCCCTGATCGATTTCAGCGGTCGGAAAAGCGTGATTGACATCATCCGAATTTTAAATGCTCAACCCAAGATCATGCGTTGAGCGCTCAAGATCGCCCGTCCACCAATAACCAGCGTCTGAGTGAATGCTTTTCATCGCTCAGGCGGCATGCAACAATTATCCGGGAGCACGGAAATGGACTATATCAAGATACGGTTCAGCAAAGAGTTTGAACGGGTGCAAGAAAAAGGTGAAAGCTCCATCGAAGATATTTTTCGATCCATCAATCCCATGTTCTCTCTTGAACAACGAACATGGAAACCATCCGTTGACATTTATGAAACCGCGGATGACATTATCATCCGCGCTGAAGTTGCCGGTGTGGATAAAGACAGGCTGGAAGTTGAAATATGCAGCAGGGCCCTAAAAATATTCGGTGTGCGCCGTGAGCTGCCGCGCAGCGGAAACGCGACGTATCGGCTAGCGGAAATTCAGTACGGCAACTTCGAACGCACGCTTTATCTTCCCACGACTATCGATACCGATAATGTCTCGACATCTTACGTCAACGGCTTTCTCGAAATCAGACTGATCAAGAAACGATTCGATAAAACGTATAAAATACCTGTATCAGAGGGAAAAAGCATTTGACCTAACAGAATATCACTCGATCCCCCTTGGCGGATCGATTGATGGAATACCGGGCGCTGCCCAATTTGAACAGCGGAGGAAATCATGGCTGACCAGAATCCCAGCATGGACTTCGATCACAGCAAACTGCCGGAAGTGTTACCTATTTTGCCCCTGTATGATACCGTTCTTTTCCCCAAAATGGTCCTACCTTTGGTCGTCATGCAGCAGGAATCGGTTCAACTGATCGACGATGCCATGTCCGGCGATCGTATCATTGGACTCGTGGTTTCTAAAAACCCGTCCGGCGAAAAGCAGTCTTCTCAGGATGAACTCTACAGCATCGGCACCAGTGCGCTGATTTTGAAAATGGCCAAAACCGACGACAATAGATCGCAAATTTTGGTTCAGGGGCTTTCCAGGTTCGAGGTTTCGGAATTTGTCGGCGATAAATCGTACCTCATGGGAAAAACGAAATACATCGAAGAAAAGGAAGAAAAAAATACCGAAACCGAAGCGTTGATGTCCAACATCATTCACCTTTTTTCAATGGTTGTGGATCTGTCCCCCGTACTGCCGCCCGAAATCAGCGCCATGGCCAAGTCGATACAGGAGCCGGGCACGTTGGCCAACATGGTCGCTTCCAGCATCAGCGCGACCGCAGAGGAAAAACAAAAAGTTCTGGAAGCCGACAATGTAAAAAACCGACTCAAGGAGGTCATGCGGCTGGTCAATCACCAACTGAAGGTATTGGAACTGGGCAACAAAATTCAGTCTCAGGTCAAGGGAGACATGGACAAAAGCCAGCGCGAATACTATTTGCGTCAACAGCTGAAGGCGATACAGGAAGAGCTCGGAGAAAAAGACGATACGGCGGTCGAAATCGAGGAATACCGCACCAAGATAAAAGAAAGCCGACTGCCGGAGGAAGCAGCCAAGGAAGCGGAAAGAGAGCTGAACCGCTTGTCCAAGATGCACCCGTCGTCTGCGGAATACACCGTCGCTTCCACCTATCTCGACTGGATGACATCCCTCCCGTGGGAAAAAAGCACGACCGACAACCTCGATATCAAAAAGGCCCGCAAGCTGCTGGATGAAGACCATTTCGGCCTGGATAAAGCCAAAAACAGAATTATCGAATACCTGGCGGTAAGAAAACTGAAACCCGACTCAAAGGGGCCGATTCTTTGCTTTGCAGGCCCTCCCGGTACGGGAAAAACCTCTTTGGGAAACTCCATTGCCCGGGCCCTCGGTCGCGAGTTTATCAGAATTTCTCTGGGCGGTGTCAGGGATGAAGCTGAAATCCGTGGCCACAGACGCACGTACGTGGGAGCACTCCCCGGCCGGATCATCCAGGGGATAAGGCGGGCCGGATCAAACAACCCCGTATTCATGCTCGACGAAATCGACAAGGTCGGCAGCGATTTTCGGGGTGACCCGTCGTCCGCGCTTCTAGAGGTGCTGGACCCGGAACAAAATTTTTCCTTTTCCGACCACTACCTGGACGTTGCCTTCGATTTGTCCAAGGTTATGTTTATTACCACGGCCAATGTTCTCGACACGATACCGCCCGCATTGCGTGACAGAATGGAAGTCCTGCAGCTTTTAGGGTATACCGCCGATGATAAGGTAAAAATTGCCAACCGCTACCTGATTCCGCGCCAGCGAAAAGCGCACGGCCTGAAAGCGGACCAGATAAGATTCAGCAATGGGGCTGTAAAACGCATCATCACCGGATATACCCGGGAAGCCGGCTTGCGCAACTTGGAGAGGGACATCGCCACGATTTGTCGCGGTGTGGCCGCCGGCATTGCCGAAGGAAAAATGAAATCCGTCAATGTCAACGTTGTCAACCTTTCAAAGTACCTGGGACCGGTGAAGATTGTTGCCGAAGCCAAGGCCAGAATCTCCACACCGGGCATCGCCATGGGGCTGGCCTGGACCCCGACAGGCGGTGAACTTCTATTCATCGAAGCGACGGCGATGAAGGGCCAGAAAGGGCTGACGCTTACCGGACAACTTGGTGATGTCATGAAAGAATCAGCCACGACCGCCCTGAGCTATATCCGCGCCAACGCCAAATCGCTCGGAATCGCCGAGGACTTCTTCGACACCCATGATCTTCACATCCACGTACCGGCCGGCGCCATCCCCAAAGACGGACCCTCCGCCGGCGTTACCATGCTGACCGCCCTGGCGTCCCTGTTGACCAACAAAACCATAAAAAAGGACCTGGCCATGACCGGCGAAATTACCCTGCGGGGACAGGTTCTGCCTGTGGGTGGAATCAAAGAAAAGGTCTTGGCGGCACACAGAGCCGGCATCAAAACCATTGTTCTGCCGCAATGGAACCAGCAGGACCTTGAAGAACTGCCCAAGAAAGTTCTAAAAGACGTCAAATTCCATCCCGTGGAAAAAATGGGTGATGTTTTGAAGATAGCCCTCGGCAAGTAAAGACGCTGTCATTTTTAGCGTATTATTTATCGGTAATTGAATCGCCCATTTCTGGGTTGAGGCCCTGTCATCGGTATGCTTAAGACCGGAGTTTAATCGTGAGGAAAACGTTCAGCAACTGGATAATTTACATCGGCCTGATCTGCTTTTTGATGTCTGTTGCCAGCAGTTGCAGCTTACGCAGCCCCCAACCGGCAGCCACCCCCGGCAAGCCCAAACCATACCGTGTGGGAAAAACATGGTACTATCCTGTTTCCAATGCCACCAATTTCAGGCAGAAGGGAAATGCCTCCTGGTACGGCCAAAAATTCCACGGGAAAAAAACATCCAGCGGCGAAACGTATAACATGTATGCCATGACGGCGGCGCATAAAACGCTGCCCCTGGGAACCTACGTTCGCGTGCACAACCTCAATAACAGCAAATCGATCGAGGTCCGCGTCAACGACCGCGGTCCGTTTGTACGCGGCAGAATCATCGATCTATCCTATTCGGCGGCAAAAGAACTGGATATCGTTGGACCGGGCACGGCACCGGTGGAAATCGTCGCCCTGGGAAAACCCGGTTCATCGGGAAGCGGCAATAATACCACGTATGAACCCGTCGATTTCTACTCAGGAAATTTTACGTTCCAGGTGGGCGCTTTCAGCCAGAAGGAAAATGCCGAGCGCCTCAAAAGAAAACTCGAAAAAAAATACATAAACGTTCATATCGTTCCCTATGATGACGGTAAGCGCATCATGCACCGGGTACGTGTCGGCAGGGCGTCTTCGTTGAAACAGGCGGAGGAATACGAAACGACTCTTATACAGCAGGGCTTTGAAGGAGCCTTCATCGTTGCCGAATAACACTTCCGACCCGGTCGTTTTCCTGGACAGAGATGGTGTCATCAACCGCGATTCGCCCGCCTATATTAAATCGCTCGCTGAATTCGAATTTTTACCCCGAAGCCTGGAAGCCCTTTGCAAGCTGACCGCCAACGGCTTCAAAATCATCCTCATCACCAACCAGTCTGCCATCCACCGGGGCATGCTGCCCATGGAAACGCTCGAGAACATGCATGCCGCCATGATGGATGAAATTCAGGCCAATGATGGAAAAATTGATGACATTTTTTTCTGCCCGCACACACCGCAGGAAGGGTGTGCATGCCGCAAGCCGAAACCCGGTATGATCCATCGGGCGAGGGATAAGCACAACATCGATCTTTCCGCGGCCTGCATGGTGGGCGACAGTGCCAAGGACATTGTCTGCGCTCGGCGAGCCGGTGTTGGCTGTTCGATATTGGTGAAAACCGGTGATTTTGCCAGGGCGCAACAAGAGCTGAACAACCAAAAAATCGCTCCCGACACCATCGCCCGGGACCTGTTCGATGCCGCGGACTGGATCATCGAACGATATCGAAAAAATCGGCAGTCGCCATCGGTATAAGCGCTTTATGCAACTTTGAGGGTACCCCTGAATGGCAGAGCAATCAACAACCCTGGAAGGCCAGCTGGTTCACATCACTTATTACAACCGTGCCAACCATTACCTGATTGCCAAGTTCAGGGAAAGCGACTCCAACAGCCAAATCAGCATACTGGGATATTTCCCGGATCCAAGCCTGGGAGAAAATCTGCGCATAACGGGTACGTGGCAAAACCATGCCAAATACGGAACCCAGTTTCGGATAGCGTATTATGAAATAATGCTCCCTGAAACCCCGGACAGCATCCGCCAATATCTTCTTTCGGCACAAGTCAAGGGGCTTGGACCTAAAACGGTTGCGCGGATCATTCGCCATTTCGGAATGAAAACGCTGGAAGTCATTGACCGGACGCCACAACAACTGACCGCTGTCAGGGGCATCGGCCAACAGCGTTTGCAACAGATTTCCGATTCGTGGAAGGCGCATCATACCCTGCGAGACCTGCTGTCCTTTCTTCGCGGTAACGGGGTTGACCTGTCTTTCAGCACCAAAATATTCAGGGAATACGGCGCCGACGCCATCGATATCCTGCAAAAAGACCCTTTTAGAATTATCAATGACATTCCGGGAATCGGCTTTTATGTAGCCGATCAGATTATAAAAAACGCTGGCGAACCCATCGACGAGCTCAAGCGGGCCAAGGCCTGTGCCGTTTACACCCTTAACCGGGCCGCCGATGAAGGGCATGTTTTCATTCAGGCAGGCGAGATCTTGAAACGCTGCGCCAAGGGCTTCGGCATTAATGGCGACCTGATGTCCGACGCCCTCGATGATCTTGCTTACGAAGAAGAAATAAAGATTCGGGACGGCGGAACAGATTCAAAGATCCCCAATGCCGTCGACAAAAGCGATACAGCCGTTTACCTGAAGGATTTGTTTCTTGCGGAGCAGGGCAGCGCAGAAAAATTGGCCGCAATGCTGTGCGTAAGGGACCATGCCCCCCTCTTGAATGCCGACAGAATCAATCGAGAAACCGTAAAGAAGCTGGCCATAAAACTCTCTGCAGAACAGCTTGACGTGGTGGGAGGCGTTTTGTCCGAACGCGTGGCCGTTATCACCGGCGGACCGGGGACCGGAAAAACCACCCTCATCCGAGCCATTGCCGCCGTTTTCGATGCCCTCGGGATGAAAACGGCACTGGCAGCGCCCACGGGCAGGGCAGCCCGACGCATTTCAGAGGTCACGCACAAAAAAGCCGCCACTATCCATAAACTGCTGCAGTACAACCCAATGGAAATGGTTTTCGAGAGGAACCGGGACACACCCCTAGACGCGGATGTCGTCGTTGTCGATGAAGCCTCGATGGTCGACATACATTTGATGCACAACCTGCTCGACGCCATTCCGGTTACGTCAAAACTGATTCTGGTCGGCGACACGTCTCAGCTGCCGTCGGTGGGTCCGGGAAATGTCCTGGCCGATTTGATCGACTCAAAACGCATCAAAACCTACACGCTCACCAATATTTTTCGGCAAGCCCGGCAGAGCAAAATCATCATCAACGCCCATCAGGTGTGCCGGGGCCGACTGCCCGCACTCGAGGAAACTGAACCGGGAGAACAGTTCAGCGAATTCAACTTCATCGAAGAAAACAACCCGGAACGGGCTGCCAAAAAGATTGTTCAGTTGTGCAGCAAGACGATCCCCCGAACACTAAAACTCCATCCCGTTCAAGATATCCAGGTGATCACGCCGATGCACAAGGGTGTCGTCGGCACACTCCAACTGAACAAGCTGCTGCAAAAAAGCATGAATCCGAACCCTGCGCCCAGGTCATCAACCGGCATACGTTTCAAGTCTGGTGACAAGGTTATGCACTTGAAAAACAACTACCAAAAGGAAGTCTTTAACGGTGATATCGGTGTGGTGGCATCGGTGAATACAACCAAAGCGGCTATGGAGATAGACTACGACGGACGCATCGTGCCATATGAATTATCCGAAACCAATGAGTTGACCCTGGCCTACGCCATATCCGTCCACAAATCTCAAGGATCCGAATATCCCGTCGTGGTTTTGCCGCTCTTGACCCAGCACTACATGCTTTTACAGCGAAATCTATTGTACACGGCCATAACACGGGGAAAACAGTTGGTGGTGATCATCGGCAGCCGCAAGGCCGTCAACATCGCCCTAAAAAATGACAAGCCGCGTCTGCGTTCTTCCCGGCTGGCGCAACGGATCGCGGTATCAAAAGACAGCTCATGAGTCAGAATCCGAAGAAGCAGGCAGAGGAACCTTGAAAAAGGGAATGCCCTCCTCCTTCAGGGTTTTTTCTTCTTCCTTGGTGCTGACGCCCCTGATATTGCGTGGTTCCTCGACACCATAGTGAATCTTCAAGGCCTCTTTCGCAAAGTCGCATCCGACGTTATCGAAATTTTTTTCAACATATTCCCTCAATTCCCGGCCGACGCTTTGCAAATCCGGCTGCTGCCGGATTTTGTCCGGCAGAGTGGGCGAACCCTTTATGGCAAAAGATGAAGGCTTTTTCGTCACAGAGGTTACGTTGCAGACGGGGCAGGCCACCATCTGCTTTTTATTCTGGCGTTCGAAGGCCTTGTTGTCCGCAAACCAACCCTCGAACGTGTGTCCATTGGTACATTCAAGATCGAATACTATCATCGGTCAATTCCCGCTCAGACGCCTTGACTCTTGGACCCTCAGGTTTTTGCAACACTGGGGTTTGTTCCTCCGGAAAATTCGGATAATTCACTATTTTAATACGTAAAAGTAGCATAATTCGTCGCAGATTAAAAGAAATTATTGACAGCATCCTCGTTTTCAACACAAAATACAGACGTGGTCAAAGGTATGCGTCTTAGCGCTTTTTCTGCCTAAAAGATGGCGGCGACGCCTGAACGTCTCAACGAAATTTTTTCAACATAGGAGTCAAGAATCTTAGGGGAACGAAACGATATGCGTTGTAAAATCAAACCTGTTGGCATTTTCTGCTTCTGCATCCTCATGCTCGCCGTTTCCGTAAATGCTGAAACACAATATGTCAGCGACGAAATGCATATAACTTTCAGATCAGGACCCGGGAACGACAGGAAAATCATCAAGCTGCTGGTTTCAGACCAGGCCGTTGAGGTAATGAAAAAAGAAAATGAATGGGCCCTGGTCCGCTTGCCCGATGGTAGGGAAGGTTGGGTGCTGCACCGCTACCTGACCACGAAAGAGCCCTGTGACACGGTATTGGCACGCCTGCAGTCCGAACATGCGACCATGCTTTCTCGCGCGGATACCCTTGAGGAGGAAAATGATGCGCTGAAAAAAAAGAATGCGACGCTTACGGCCAACCTGCAGGCCACCCGGGAGGAAAGGGATAAAACCAACAAAGCGTTTGGAGATCTGAAAAAGGAATCCGCTGCCTACCTGGAACTGAAATCCAAATACGAAAAGACCGCCGCCAGTTTATCCAAACAAAACAAGCGCGCCGATGCCCTGGAGGATGAACTGACCACCCTCTCGAACAATCACAGCATAAAATGGTTCCTCAGCGGAGCCGGCATACTGATACTGGGCGTTGTCATGGGGCTAATCTCAAGACCGAAAAAGCAAAGGTCTTCACTGCTATGAAAGATAATTGGGACTTCCTCGTTATAGGCAGCGGTGTTGCCGGGCTGACCTTTGCCCTTAAAGTGGCCGAGTTCGGCAGCGTTGCTGTCATCACCAAAGAAGGCGTGATGGACAGCAACACCAGTCTAGCCCAGGGAGGTATTGCATCCGTCTTCGGCGAGCTCGATTCTTTTGACCTTCACATTCAGGACACCCTGGCATCTGGAGATGGTTTGTGCAACCGAGAAGTTGTTGAAATGGTTGTAAAAAACGGCCCTGAAAGGATCCGTGACCTTATCCAGCTCGGCGTCCATTTCAACCTGGAGGATGAGGAGGCTCCGGCTGGCACCCCCCTCCGCCTGGACCTGGGCCGGGAAGGCGGTCATTCCAAAAAGCGGATTGTGCATGCCGAGGACATGACCGGCAGGGAACTCGAACGCGTGCTGGTGGAACATGTCAAAAAGCACCCCAATATCGTCTTGTTCGAAAACCATATTGCCATCGACCTGATTACACGCTCCACGCGTATGCAACGGGGGATGGTCACGACCGCCCACGAGGATATATGTTGCGGCGTATACGTTCTCGACCAAAAAAACAATCAGGTAAAAACCCTGCGCGGTCAGATCACCCTGCTCGCCACCGGCGGGACCGGAAAGGTATACCTCTATACCAGCAACCCGGATATCGCCACCGGAGACGGCATTGCCATGGGCTACAGGGCCGGCGCCACCCTGGCCAACCTTGAGTTCGTGCAGTTTCATCCCACCTGCCTCTATCATCCGAATGCAAAAAATTTTTTGATCTCGGAAGCCGTCAGGGGCGACGGCGGCATACTCGTGGATAATGCCGGCATCCCGTTCATGCACAAATACGACCCGCAAAAAGACCTGGCCTGCCGGGATGTGGTCGCCCGGGCCATCGATACCGAACTGAAAAAAAGCGGGGCCGACTCGGTATTTTTAGACATATCCCATAAGCATTCGTCGTTTATAAAAAAACGCTTTCCAAACATTTACCGCCGTTGCCTGAAACTCGGCATCGACATGACTGTCGAACCGATTCCCGTCGTCCCGGCCGCCCATTACATGTGCGGCGGCATTGCAACCGACACGGAGGGTAGAACCGACATTAAACGGCTGTATGCCTTGGGTGAAACGGCCTGCACCGGACTGCACGGGGCCAACCGGTTGGCCAGCAACTCACTGATCGAAGCGCTTGTGTACGCTCACAATGCCGCACGACAAGCGGTTAGGGAATTGAAGCGCGAAGACACTGAATTGATTTCGCCCCTGCCGGAATGGGACGAGGTGGGGACAACCGACAGCGACGAAGGGATTATGGTGGCCCATAACTGGGATGAAATCCGCCGTCTGATGTGGAACTATGTAGGCATCGTTCGCTCCAACAAGCGTCTGGCAAGAGCGAGCAGGCGCATCGATATCATTCAGAAGGAGATCCAGGAGTATTACTGGAACTTCAAGGTAGCGCCCGACCTGATTGAACTGCGCAACATCGCGACCGTTGCAGAACTGATCATCAAGTGTGCCACTTACCGCAAAGAAAGCCGGGGGTTGCACTACAATATCGAATATCCGCAAAAACACGACTCGCGATGGCTCAAGGACACCCTTACCCGCAGATCCTTTCTCGACTGATCCAATCTTGTTCCGGGATGAATTGACAACCCTGTTTTTTGCATTATTTTAGTTAATTAATTGGACAGGCCCGGAGCCCTCTCAACGTCGTTCTCGCTGACAAAGGCGAACAACCCCGTTCCGTTCATTAAAGCGGAACACGATATGTGACAATTCAATGCCATCTAAAAGAGATTACTATGAAATCCTGGGTGTGGATCGTTCGGCATCCGACACCGAAATAAAAAAGGCCTACCGCCGACTCGCCCTCAAGTTTCATCCCGACAAGAATCCCGGTAATCAGGATGCCGAAGAAAAGTTCAAGGAGGCCGCAGAGGCCTATGAAGTGCTCCGGGATGGAAAAAAACGCAGCATCTATGACCAGTATGGCCATCAAGGCCTGGAAGGTGCCGGCTTTTCAGGATTTGGCGGGTTCGAAGATATTTTCTCCAGTTTCGGGGATATCTTCGAAGATTTCTTCGGTTTTGGGTCCGGTGGCCGTTCCGGCCGCACCCGAGGTCACAGAGGGTCTGACTTGCGGTATGATCTTTCCATTTCTTTCATGGACGCCGCCTTCGGTACGGAAACTGAAATCGACGTGGAAAAAATGGAGACCTGCCCGACATGCGAGGGCAGCGGATGCGAACCCGGAACCTATCCGGAAACCTGCAGCAGCTGCAATGGACAAGGTCAGGTTTCAAGAAGCCAGGGATTCTTCACGGTTCGCACCACCTGCCCCACTTGCCGTGGCGCCGGCCAAACCATCGCCAGTCCGTGCCAGTCATGTCGGGGTTCCGGTCAGGTGCGGACCAGCAAGAAAGTCTCTGTTAAAATACCGGGAGGGGTGGACACAGGTTCCCGGCTGCGCCTTTCGGGAGAAGGGGAAGCAGGGCAGCATGGCGGGGGACCGGGAGATCTTTATATCTTTATTCATGTTCAGCAGCATGAATTTTTCGCCAGAAACAATACGGACATAATCTGTGAAATACCCATATCCTTTGTCCAGGCAACCCTGGGAGATGAAATCAGCGTTCCCACGTTGAATGGGGAAAAATCGCTTAAAATTCCCAAGGGTACCCAACCCGGCGCCACCTTCCGACTTCGGTCCGAAGGCCTCCCCTCTTTAAGGACAGGACGCCGCGGGGACCAGATCATACAGGTGGCCGTAAAGACCCCGACCCATATATCCAAAAAGCAGGAAACACTTTTAAGGGAATTTGCCCGGCTGGAAAGCAACAGCTTGTCCGACAAGCTGAAAAATATCTTTAAAAACGGTAACGAACGCGTCGCCCAATAACCACCCGGCCGCATCAGGCGGGCCATTCGTCAAAGGACAATTTATCAGAATGTTCGAACTAAAAGTCACCAGCCATTTTGCAGCGGCTCACCAGCTCACGATGGTTGCCAAAAAATGCGAAAATCTGCACGGGCACAACTGGAAAATAGAGGTGCGTATTGCCGGCAACCGGCTGAACAGCGCCGGCGTTGTGATGGATTTCGGTGAAATCAAACAGCAAGTCCGTGCCATCATGAAAACGTTGGACCATAAGTTCCTCAACGATCTCGAATACTTTCACGATGGAAACCCGTCATCTGAAAATATAGCCAAGTATATCGCCGAAACGCTTCAGATAAAAATTACCAATCCGGACGTATGGGTTGCCAGCGTCACCTCATGGGAATCGGAGGACGCCTGCGCCACTTACTTTCCCGAATAAAATCGTGTGTCACGATTTATGGAGGCTTTTCCAGTATGCCACCAATTCATCCCGGGTAATAATTGCGGAGATATCCGGAACATGCTCGCGGATGTTGTCAACCCCGCCTTCCTGCCGGTCCACCAGGATAACCGCCTTAACCACCACCAGGCCTTCGGATGTGGCCCGCTCAATCGCCTTGATGGTTGATCCCCCCGTGGTGGCGACATCGTCGATGATCACCACTCGGGACCCCGCTTCCAGGTCGCCCTCGATCCAGCGAATATCGCCGTGATCCTTTTTCTCTTTCCGTATGGAAAAGGCCTGAAGCGGCTTTTCTTTCAACGCCGACGTGTAAGCCGTTGCCACCGCGATGGGATCGGCTCCAAAGGTAAGCCCCCCAATGCCGCAGACATCCAATGTTTTCACCGCATTATAAACCAGGTTTCCCACAAGGAACATGCCCCTCGGACTCATGGTGGTCGGTTTGCAATTGACATAGAAGCGGCTCATTTTTCCTGAAACCAGCTTAAAAGTTGGTTCTTCGCTGAAGCGGAACGATTTGTCGCACAGGGTTTTAATCAGTTCTTCCTTCATTCCCGACCGTCCTTTATCTCCTGTCCAGGACAGCGTCCAAAACAAGAAATGGTTGATTTAATTGCATTCATCAGGTAATAAAAAGCCTCCACCGAATGGAAGAAGCGGGTATAATGGGCTTCAGTGGAGGCTTCTGAGAAAGGAAAACTGATGACAGCACTCCTCGATCTCGATAGAAATTTAACAACTATTGCCAAACAGGTCAAACCAAAATCCATCTACAGGATCACACCCCGGATAGGATACTAACCCCATGAAAGTCGATCGAACAATTGCCCTTACGCTAATCCTGGTCGCCTGCATGTGTCTCATAACGCCCATCGATGGTTTCGGCCAGACCGATACAAGCGCCCCCTTGACGCTGCAGCAGGTCATTGACATGGCCGTCCAGGCCAATATCAGCATCAAGTCGTCCAGAGAAGAAACCAACGCCGCTGTAGCCACCAAAAAACAGAGCCGCACCGGCTTTTTTCCGACATTCAACGCAACCTATCAGTATACGCGTAACGACGAGGATACCGCCAGGAAGAGTCTCTTTACAAATTTAGATGAGTATTCTTTTTCAGCATCGGTCACCCAACCGCTGTTCGCCGGTTTTTCCATTGTAAATCGGTACGAAATGGCCGGTTACGGCGTCGAAATCGCCCAGGCCAACGAACAGTTCGTACGGCAGAATGTCGTTCTGCAGGCCAGAACGGTGTACTTTACGCTGTTGAAGGCCGAAAAACTCTTGAAAGTGGCCCAGGAAACCGAAAAGCAGATTGAAGCCCAGAAGAACGTGGCCAAGAATTTCTATGAAGTGGGGATGTCGCCCCTGAACGACCTGCTCCAGGCGCAGGTCGAACTGGCCAATGCGACCCAGAATGTTATCCTGGCCCAAAACGATCTTGAAAAAGCCCGATCCGACCTCAACATCCTGTTGCGCCGACCGATCAATACACCTGTCGAGATCGAGGATATGCTCGATTTTGAGCCCTTTGGCCTGGTACTGGAAAATTGCCTCCAAAGTGCCGAGGAAAACAGGGTTGAAATAAAAATCGCCAACATGGAAATCGTCCTGGCGGAAAAGGATGTCAAGCTGGCCAAAAAAGATTACTATCCATCGATTAACCTCATCGGCAGCTATTACCAGCTCGGTGAGGAGTGGGATGTGGAAGACGACACCTTGTGGGATATTCGTGCCGTGGCCTCCTGGGATTTCTGGGAATGGGGCCGAACGAGTTACGGCGTCAAGGAAAAAAGCAGCCGTTTGTCACAAGCGGCGCTCAACAAAGACAAAATTTTGGAAGACATCAGCGCCGAGGTAAAACAGGCCTATCTAAGAACCCAGGCCGCGGAAAGGTATATTGCCACGGTGGAAACCTCCATCCAACAAGCCGAGGAAAATTTCCGCATCAACGAGGAGCGCTACAAGGAGCAGGTGGCAACGGCCACCGATGTTCTCATTGCCCAAACGCTTCTTTCCCGTACCATGACCAATTACTACAGCGCCCTGTATGAATATAAAATTGCCAAAGCGACCCTCTACAAAGCCATGGGGCAGGAACTTATGGAATGAAAGCCCATGACGATGCCTTGTTACGGCTGTTTCATGTAACCAAACGCTACGGCGTGAAGAATGCCTTGCTGGATATTTCCCTGGACATCTTTAAAAACGAGTTCCTGTTTCTGACGGGTCCCAGTGGCGCCGGGAAATCAACGCTGCTCAAGCTTCTCTACCTCGGTGAATCGCTCTCCGAAGGCCAGATCTTGATCGACAAAATGAACCTCTCCAGGATTTCCCGTAACCGTGCGCCGGAGCTGAGAAGAAAACTGGGTATCATTTTTCAGGATTACAAGCTCATCCCCACCAAAACCGTATTTGAAAATGTCTCTCTGGTATTGGAAGCCCGGGGAATGGGCCGTAAATTCATCCGGAAGAAAGTTGACAGCGTGTTGCGAACGGTGGGCATGGAAGCAAGGAAAATGTCCTTTCCGCCTAGCCTTTCCGGCGGAGAACAGCAAAAGGTGGCTGTTGCCAGAGCTGTTGTGGGCGATCCAAAAATCATCCTGGCGGACGAACCTACCGGAAGCCTCGATGCCGACTCAGCCGAGACCATCATGGACCTGTTGATCAATATTCATGCCCGCGGCGCAACCGTGTTGGTGGCGACACATGACACGGAGCTGGTTCGCAGCATAAAGGCTAGGGTAATACAGCTCAAAGAGGGCAGGGTCGTACCATAATGCAATCTTTTTTTTTCAAACGGGCCTTGCAGGACATTCGCAACAACCGCTTCCTTAACACTATCACGGTGATTACCATTGCCCTGTCCGTTCTTATCGTCAGCACCTTCACCCTTTTTTTCACGAATGCCAACGAACTATTAGATACTTGGAAAAGAGGCATTCGTGCCCTGGTCTACCTCCAGCCGAACACCGACGACGCCAATCGCCTCGATCTGAAATACAACCTTCAGCAACTCAAGGGTGTCAGCGAAGCCCGCTTCATATCCCGAAAGGAAGCCCTGGCCCAAATGAAGTCACGGCTGGGGCGTCAATCCTCTTTGCTGAATGGCCTGGAACCAAACCCTCTACCGGACGCTTTCGAAGTGCATCTGCTTCCCGAATCACAAACAATGGCGGAAATCGAAAGGCTCGCCAAAACCATCGAAGCCCTGCCCCACGTGGATGAAGTTGAATACGGACAGGAGTGGATTGGAAAATTCACTAACATCATCAATATATTCAAGTTTGTCGGCTATGGCATGGGCGGCCTGTTCATTGTTGCAACCCTGTTCATCATTGCCAATACCATTCGTTTGGTTCTTTATTCCCGCCAGGAAGAGATCGCCATCATGCGCCTCGTGGGTGCCACCGACCGGTTCATAAAACTGCCGTTTTACATTCAAGGCATCTCGCTGGGCGCCCTGGGCGGCATGATTGGAATGTGCGGTCTTTACGCCGCCTTCTGGTTTTTGTCCGGAAAGTTTGGCCGGGGCTTGACGGCCGAGCTGCTGGAGGTGCATTTTCTCGCCCTCGACATATGCGTCGCAATCATTGCCGGCAGCATGTTGATTGGATGGGTCGGTTGCTATCTTTCATTGAAACAATTTTTAAAAGCCTAGTTGATATATGCTGCACGACCGCAAACATATTGCCAGTATCGACGCCCGGCGATTGCATGCAACGTGCTACTTTTTAGCGCTGTATCTTTTTTTATGTACGGCGCCCGTTCCTCTTTTTGCGGGCACCGAAGATGTAAAAACGCATGAAAAAAATGTCGCCGCCATGGAAAAAAGAGAAGCGGCCGTCCTTAACGAATTAAACGACATCGACTACGCCCTGAATGTAAAAAAGAAGGAAGTTGCGGCGCTCAAAAGTGCCGCCGCGGATATTGACGCAAGGATCGCTCTGAACACAGAACGCTCAATGGACCTGGCTGAAATGCTCGATGAAAAAAAGAACTATGCCGCCAAGAGGCTTGTGGCCCTGTATAAACTGAATCAATTGGGGAGGCTGCACTACCTGGCAACAGCCGATTCCATGTATCAGTTCTTCTACCGCCGGACCCTTCTCGAAAAAGTTCTGGAGCAAGACCAAAAACTACTGAAGGACCTGACCGACGCCACCCTTGACCTGGAGCGGATTTCAACGAATCTTAAAAGCCAGAAACAGAAAAAGCATGCCCTGCAAAACGACCTCACCCGCCAAATTAACAATATGTTGGCGGCAAAGGAAAAACGTGCCGAACTGTTGAATAAAATTCGAAACGAAAAGTCGCTTGAGCTGGCTGCCATTCAGTCATTGGAACATTCGGCCAAGGCACTCAACGAAAAAATCAACCGGCTGCAGGTTGACGTCGAACCAACCGAAGAGGACCAGGTCGCGCACGCTAAAATATTCAGCGACCTAAAAGGCTTGCTAAAAATGCCGGTAAAGGGTAAAATCACTCATTTTTTCGGTACATATACCGATACGCGCTTCAATCTAATCAATTTCAGAAGCGGCATTAACATAAAAGCGGACCGGGGGGAACCCGTGCATGCCGTGTTCGGGGGAACCACCCTTTATGCCAGCTGGTTCAAGGGATATGGCAACATGATCATCATCGATCATGGAGACCACTACTACACCGTCTACGCCCATGCCGAAGAACTTTTTAAAAAGAAGGGTGATCCTGTTAAGGCGGGTGAAGTCATTGCCACAGTAGGCGACAGCGGATCCATGAGCGGCCCCGGTCTTCACTTTGAAGTTCGATACCACGGAAAGCCGGTTGACCCCATGCAATGGATTCGAAAATCCTAAAAGGAGAAATAATGCCCATAAATCGTCATAATAGCCATCGGCCGTGGCTGATCATTGGTATCGTCATCATTCTATGCACTGTTGGAAGCGGCTTCTACCAAAACCTTTCCGCGGAGGACGAAGAAACCTACAAGGGCCTGAAAGTTTTTTCTGATGTCATTGAACTGATTCAGAAAAATTATGTCGATCCCGTCGATACACAGAAACTGATCGAAAAGGCCATTCAGGGAATGGTAAGCAGCCTTGATCCGCATTCGGCTTTGTTGCCGCCGGATGACTTTGAAGAACTGCGCATCGACACCAAGGGGAAGTTTACCGGTATCGGCATCCACATTACCATGCGCAACGGGTATGTAACCGTCGTATCGCCCATCGAGGGAACTCCCGCTTACAAGGCCGGCATCAAGGCCATGGACAAGATCGTTAAAGTGGACAATATGGAGACTACCGATCTGAGGGATGCCGTCAACCGGATGAGGGGCCCGAAGGGAACGACGGTCGTTGTCACGGTTGTCAGGGACGGCACCCCGGATCCCATCGAATTCACCCTTGTGCGCGATGTCATTCCCATTGAAAGCGTGAAAAAAGTAACGCTCAAACCAGGATATGGCTATGTCTGGATCACCAATTTCAGGGACAAGACCTCCGACGATCTAATTGATGCCCTGGATAATCTGGAAGCCGAAAATCCTTCCATGAAGGGTCTCGTGCTTGACCTGCGCAACAACCCCGGCGGCATTTTAAACCAGGCCATAAAGGTTTCCGACATCTTCCTGGAAGATGGCACAATCCTCACCATCAAAGGCCGGGAAGGCAAGCATTCCAAAACATTTAAAGCCACTCCAAACGACAAAAAACGGAATTACCCGCTCGTCGTGCTCATCAACGGAGGCAGCGCAAGTGCTTCGGAAATCGTTGCCGGTGCCCTTCAGGACCAAAAGCGCGCCCTTATTCTCGGCACGACCTCTTTCGGCAAAGGCTCCGTTCAGACCGTAGAAACCCTGCGGGATGGCTACGGCCTCAAGTTTACCATTGCCCGCTATTATACACCCAGCGGCAGGTCGATTCAGGCCAAGGGCGTTGTACCTGACATCTCCGTTGACTACGAGCGTCTGGAAAAGAACGGTGAAAAAAATGACCGAGAGGATGTTTTGAAGGAAAAAGACCTGAAAAATCACCTCGACGCCAAACCGCTGAAAGGCAAGCAAGATACCGATTTGCAGAAGAAAAAGAAACTGGAAGAAAAAGAAACGCCGCAGTCGCCCGATGCGCTCATGCGTACAAGGCTTATGGAAGACAACCAGGTTTTGCGCGCGCTCGAAATTCTGATCAGCTACGATATTTTTAAAGAAAGTCAGAATGGCTAACGCGAAGGCGAAAAAGACCCAGAGGCAAAAAAAGAAGCCGCGCAACAACAAGCCGCCAAAAAGAAAAGCCGCGCGCAAGCGAGCCACCGCCACCTCGCAACTGCTAAGGATCATTGCCGGACTCGCCATCCTGACCCTCTTCGTGGTTGCCGCCGGCGTTCTTTTGCATTACCTGCTTCAAAGAGGCAATCCACCCCTTGGGGTTACGCCGCAGATCGATTCGCAGACCACCCGGCCGTTTGAAATCTATCCATCTGTCGATCATCCGCCTAAAAAGACGGTTACATCCGCCCCGCCGGTACATCCAGAGCTTCCCAGGGTCGCGATCATCATCGACGATGTCGGCTACGACCGCAAGGTCGCAGCAAAATTCATACGTCTCGACAAGGCCTTCACCATTTCCATTCTTCCACAGAGCCCTTTTACGAAGCGAATCGCCAAAGATGCCCGTAAAAACGGCCTGGAAATCATGCTGCACCAGCCCATGGAACCCAACGAATACCCTCGTGTAAACCCCGGCCCTGGCGTTCTGCTCACCTCCATGTCTCCGGATGAAATCATCGAGCAGTTGAACGCAAACCTGAACGCCGTTCCGGGGGTCATCGGCGTGAACAATCACATGGGCTCAAAAATGACCAGCGACGCACCCCAAATGCGCCAGATATTCTCCGTTTTAAAGCGAAGAAAGCTCTTTTTCATCGACAGCCGGACAACCGGTGATTCCAAATGCAGGCTTTCCGCCAGTCTCCTTCAGGTTCCCTTTGCCGAGCGGGATGTATTCATCGACCATCGGCAAAATTCCGCCTTCATCCACAAACAGCTAAAGGAACTGGTACGCATCGCCAAAAAACATGGCACGGCAATCGGCATCGCTCATCCGCATGCGTCCACTTACGATGTTTTGCAGGAGGTGTTGCCTGAAATGAAGAAAGAGGTTGAAATTGTGCCTGTGTCCCGACTCGTGAAAACCGTTTCGTAAAGCAACCCGGCGATCTGTCACACTTTCGGGTTTCGGACCGCATACCTGCCCGCAACGGCGATCCACTCTTCGCGCCGTAAGATCTCCAGAATCTCGTAACCCGTTGACCGCATGTTATCCGTCAACGCTTGTTCATGACGGCGGATAATGCCCGAGCAGACCAGGATGCCGTTCTTTTCCAGGCGGCTGTGGATGTTGCCCAGCAGTTCCTGAATGACATCAAAAAGAATGTTGGCGGCGATGAATCCAAAACGCCCGCGAATCCCCTTTGCCAAGTGGCCCACGCGCATATGGTATATCCGGCGGTCGATGCGATTGAGCCGCATGTTTGCATCCGCAACCCGGACGGCAATTTCATCGTTGTCGATACCCAGAAGTTTTTCCGCCCCCGACTTGGCGGCGGCCAGCATCAAAATGCCCGACCCGGTGCCCACGTCGAGAAAAGAGGTACCCTTTTTCAAATACCGTTCGATCAGGCGGACGCACATGGCTGTCGTTGGATGGGTGCCCGTACCAAAGGCCATGCCGGGATCGATTTCCAGAACCACCTCGCCCGGTGCCCGTCTGTACTCCCGCCAGGTCGGCTTCACCACAATGCGCTCCGTTATGTGCTCCGGGTGGAAAAAGGCCTTCCAGGATTCGGCCCACGCTTCTTCATCGATGCGGCGCACCTGAAGGTCGTAAGAAAAGCCCTCCTGCCGGCTGAGCTTGGCGACGCCTTCTTCCAGAATGCGGCTTGCTTCTGCACACCGCTTTGTTTGGGCAATGTATCCGGTCACACCGTTGCGTGCCGGCGGGCCGACGGCATCCCGGCCCCACCCCTCGTCGGGCGCAAGATCGGGGTCGTCGATCACCACGCCTTTCAGCCCGAGGCCGTAAAACAGGTCCGCAATGAGGTCCGTGACCAACTGTGCCTCGTCACTGTCGAACAATACTCTAATTTCAAGCCAATCCATTATAAAAATATTCTAACTGTCTATTCTTTTATCCCGATGTCTTTCCGTAAAAGCAACGGTTGGTCATGCCTGCCGATCAAAAATTCACGGACGGATGTGAACATTCACAAATCTGCGGCGAAGCCGCCGGTCAACATAACTGGTTTTTATTTTTTCTAAAATGCAAAACCAGTTATGTTGGGGGATTGAAGTAGCCATGCCTGACATCGGGAAACCGGCACCGAACGGCCTCGATCGCCGCCTGCATGCCCAGGGCCGGCTCGAGCGGGCACACCCGGTCCATAGCCTCCCAGTAATGCAGGGGATCGAAGTTGAGATTGCGCCATTGAATCATGTGGATCGGATAGTCCGCCAAAAAGGCGGCCAGACTTTCCATCTCACCCGGCGTATCGGTGAACCCGGGCAGGTTCAGATAATTGATGGCCACATGCCTGCCGTGCTGCAAGGCCGTATCGATACTTTTTTTAACATCATCGAACGTATACTTGGGGTTGAAATAGGCCCGGTAGCAAGGCTCGCGGACGCTGTTCAAACTGATGCGCACGCTGTCCAACCCCGCTTCGACAAGTGTTTTCAGCGCATCCGGCAATCCGCCGTTGGTGTTCATGTTGATAGTTCCCCGGTTTGTCGCGGAACGAATCAGGCCAATCGCCGGACCGATCACCCCTGCTGCCGTAAGCGGGTCTCCCTCACAACCCTGGCCGAAACTGACAACGCAATTTTCCACCCGGCCGATGTGTTCGAGGGCCACAGCGGCGATCTCTTCCGGCTTGGGCGTAAAATCGATGCGCTCCTGGCTGCAATGAATTTCCGTCCCCTGCTGGAGGGACAGACACCCCAGGCAGGCCGCGTTGCAGGCCTTCGCGGCTGGTAGAGGCGCTTCATATCGTCCTAGAAAAAAGTTCTTACCGGCTGGACAACCGTATTCCAGCGCACAGGTTTCTAGGTGCTTTCTGAGCCGATTGCCCGGCAATTTTTTACGCATTGCCTCGACGCCGCGGAGCACATCCGCTTGTTTCATGAACCGTAAATCCTGCCGCGGTTCAGCATCGACCAGGATGGCCGCCGATCGAAACCCTTCCTTGCCCCAACCCACGGCGCCATAGGAAAACAGGGGCAGAACGCACGCATCCCGCCTTTGCCTGTATGCACTCACGGCGGAAATGACATGTCCGGGAGAATTGAATGCCGCCACAGGAAACACATCCTCTTCCGGCGCGTAGGGATTCTTTTCAACGGCCTTGAACGATCCGCTTTCCAGGTCATACAATACCGGTGCCCGGTCCGGCAGGCGCATCAACTCGCTGCCGAAAGGCAGCTCGATGGTGCCCGTGTCCGTCAGAGGAAACAGGCTGTCACCGGCCATCCCTGCGGCAGCGTATCCCTCGAGGTCGAAAATGTCGCCCTCTTCGTTGGACACGATCGCTGTAATCAATGCGTCCGTCATGTCCCGGACCTCAAATCGTCTCCTTGAAACCCAGCCACTGAGATTGCCGCCGGACACGCATCATAGGCCTGGGTTTGATACTCAAACCGGTGGGCTTCATGAAAAAAACTGCTCATCACCCGGCTGACGCCACAGGTTCCGTATCTTCGGGCCTGGTCCACCTGGTCCAAATCCAGCATGCTCATCAGATTCTCTGGGAGTTGGCCGGCTTCCTGCATGATCCGGCCTTCCGGATCGATGATCACGCTGCGGCCCACCCCTCCCGGCCTGGTCCCGTTGACGCTGACAACATAGCACTGATTGGCGGCTGCCGCCGCCTGGCAGAGAATGAGTTCTTGGCGCCGGTCCTGGGTGACCGTTAATGTGGGTATCAGCACGATCTCGGCACCCTTCCAGACCAGGTCTCTGATCACCTCCGGAAACCAGAGGTCATAACAGATGCATAAACCGACAATGCCGACACCCGCCACCTCGAAGGTGATGGTACGATTGCCGGCAGCGGTTTTCTCATGGGGGCGCCAGGGATACATTTTTCGGTAAACCGCTACCAGGCTGCCAGATGGGTCGAAAACCGGGGCGGTGTTGAAGATGCGATCTTCCGCTTTTTCATAAATTGACCCGGGAACCAGGTAAATTCCCTGCTCCCTTGCCAGTTTTGAACAAAATGCCGTAATCGGGCCCGGGATCGCTTCGGCCGTATCCGCCATGGGCCCCACACCCGAAATAATCAGCTCGGGAGCACAAATCAATTGGACCCATGAACAACACGACTTGATGGCCTCGACTTTTTTAGCCAGGGCGTCGAGATTGGCCTCAACATCCGCATGACACGTTTCCATTTGGCAGGCGCCAATGCCTAAAAGTCGGCTCATTTGCTTTCCTTTCGGGATGTTTTTCTGATATCAGCGATACTGGTCTGCTTGATGCTGCAATTGTTGGTGATAATGGCAACGAACCCAATTGCCCGGCTTGATCTTATCCTCCCGCGGGGCCTCTTTTCTACAGCGCACAGTGGCATGCTTGCACCGTGGATGAAAGCGGCATCCTTCTGGCGGTTGCAGCAGACTCGGCACTTCTCCCCCCAGGATGGCCATCTGACCGCGCCGGGTAGGGTCTGCCACCGGTACGGCGTCCCGCAACGCTTTGGTATACGGATGCCGTGGAGATGCAAACAACGCGTTTGAGTCCTGAATCTCCATTATTCTGCCGGCATACATCACGGCAACCCGATGACAAATGTGTTCCATGATGCTCAGATCATGACTGATGAACAGGTAGGTCAGTTTCAACTGTTCCTGCAAGTTCGTCATGAGGTTGATGATCTGGGCTTGAACCGAAACATCGAGAGCAGATGTCGCTTCATCAAAAACGATGAATTCGGGTCTAGTAGCCAGGGCACGAGCGATACAGATACGCTGCTGCTGTCCACCGCTGAATTCATGGGGGTATCGAAAGAGATGTTCCGGGCGCAGGTCAACCATATTCAACAGCTCGGTAGCCCGCTGTACATATTCCTTTACACCGATACTAGGGCATATAGCCAGTGCCTCACTGATAATCTGCAAAACCGTCATCTTGGGGTTGAGCGATGCCCGAGGGTCCTGGAACACCATCTGCATTTTTGGCCTGAAAAGCTGAAAGCCGTTATCCGCCAGGTGTTGAATTTCTGTTCCATCATAACAAATTTTTCCCGATGTCAACGGAGCCAGTTTCAATAACGTCCGACCCAGGGTGCTCTTGCCGCAGCCCGACTCCCCCACCAGCCCGAGGCACTCACCGCGAAAGACATTCAGGCTTACATCGTCGACCGCTTTCACCCATGCGCGCACCCTGCCCATCAGCGATTTTTTTTGCGGAAAATAGGTTTTAATTTGATAGAGTTCGATCAACCGTTCCGCCATATCATTTTCTCGACAACGAGGTACCGTACATATGGCACGCTACCAAGTGGCCCTCCCCCTTTTCTATGTTTTCCGGCTTTTTCAGACGACAAACTGCCATAGCGTGCCGGCACCTTGGATGAAATCTACACCCGGCCGGTGGGTTGGCCAGATCGGGAATCATCCCCGCCACATATTTCAACGGTTCTACATTGCCCAGCCTCGGAACCGCATCGAGCAACCCCCGGGTATAGGGATGTAAGGGCTTTTGAAAAATGTCCAGGGTAGCCCCAATTTCCACGATGCGCCCGCTGTACATCACGGCCACCCGTTCACAAATCTGGGCCGCTATCCCCATATCGTGGGTGATAAATAAAATAGCCGTCCTCTTTTTCAGAGACAGTTCCTTTAATAATTTCAAAATATGGGCCTGAACGGTCACATCGAGTGCCGACGTAGCCTCGTCGGCAATCAGGATCTCCGGTGAGCTTAAAAGCGCCTGTGCAATTTTGTAGCGCTGGGCCATACCGCCGCTAATTTCATGGGCATATGCCTTCAGCAGACGCCCGGCATCGATCAAGCCTACCTCGGCCAGTTTATCCCGCGCGATTCTGCGTATGGCGGCATTTGCCTTCATGTTCCGCCGCCGGCACAACGTGTCGATTTCATCCTGCAAGTACATACGGATCAACCTGAATATTTGTTCGCCCAGGGTAAACACCGGATTGATGCTGGACTGGGGGTTCTGGAAGATCATCGTGATGGATTTACCCCGCATCCGGCCGAGCGACTTGTTGGAGAGCTTAAGCAGGTTTTTTCCGTCAAACCTTACCACCCCTTTGCGTTGCTGGGAAAGCCGGGGTATCAAATTCAGGATGGTTTTAGCGGTCACGCTTTTTCCGCAGCCGGTCTCACCAACCAAGGCCAGTACTTCTCCGGGATATAGTGAAAAATCGACCCCCTCCAGTATTCTATAGGTTCCCCGGGAGCCCCTGAAGTCCACCTCCAGGCCCTCGACACGGAGCACGGGGCCCCTCTGCAGGTCTTTGTTCCTTGTCATCACGGTTAATTCGGGTCCAGAATATCCTTCAAGGTATCACCGAAAATATTGAAAGCGGTTACCAGCAAAAACATGGCAAACCCGGGCACGATCGCGATCCACCATTCACCCAGAATATTGGGGGCTCCTTCCCAAACCATGAGTCCCCAGTCGGCACTGGGAGCCTGGGTTCCCAGCCCAAGAAAACTCAGAACACCGATGGCGATGATGGCCGGTCCTATGTCCAGCATCATCATGACAATCACCGGTGTCAAAATGTTGGGCAGCAGATGGCGAAACAGGATATAGATCCTCCCATAACCAAGCATCTGGGCGGCTTCGACGTAAAGCATGTTTTTTATGGATAGTACCTCGCCTTGGACCAGCCGTGTGTACCAGGGCCACCAGGGGATGATCAGGGCCACCAGAGCTGTAATGGATCCGGCACCGACGACGATGGATACCCCCATAGCCACCAGGACCGACGGAAACGAGAGGACGAGTTCCGCCGTACGCATGATGACAGCGCCGGATACTCCCTCCCGGTAACCGGCCCACAAACCCAGGGGCACCCCGATGAGCGCTGCCATCAGCACGATGAAAAAGCCTCCGAACACGGAGATGCGTCCGCCGTAGATAGCCCGGCTCAAAAGATCGCGTCCGTAGGTGTCGGTTCCTAAAAGGTGTTTCCTGGAAAACGGCTGCAGTCGGTCCTCAAGGTTCACCGATCCCTTGCCCTGATCCGGATAGGGGGCTACCCAAGGGGCGAACACAGCGGCCAGCATGATACTCACGAGCACGAATGCCGAAAATACCGCCAGCTTTTTCTTCAAGAAAAGCCGAAAGAGGTAAACCCTTTCGTTGCGATGGTCTTGAATGGCTTTTCGGGCTATCTTGTTAAAATCAAGGGTTTCCATAAATAGCCATTTAGAATTATTGAATCCGCGGATCCACCAGGCGCCTCACGATATCGGCGGCCGTGTTGGCCAGCACATAGGTGGATCCGATGGTAAACGACACGCCCATCAAGGCCGGAAAATCCAGGCTGACGATAGCCATTAGCGCGTAATAGCCGATCCCCGGCCAGTTGAAAATAACTTCCACGAAAAAGGTGTTCAGCATTAGCAGTGCCACCGAAAGCCCAATCACCGTCAGGATTGGAGACAGAGCATTGCGCAGCCCGTATCTGAAATAGAGGGTTTGCTCACTGACCCCTGATGCCCGTGCAGCCAGAATGTAATCCTGGCTCATCACATCCAACAGGGAAGAGCGGGTCAGGCGGGAAATGAACCCCAAAGGACCCATGGTAAGGGCCGCCACCGGAAGCACCATGTGCCATATTACATTGAAAAGGGCCCTGTAATTACCCGTTACCACGGTGTCAACCACACTGAATCCCGTAATCAGTTCTATGGGGTTGGTAAACTCCAGCATGCTGTCCAGGCGGCCCTGCAGGGGAAACCACCCGAGCAGATTGAAAAAAATCAGCTGCAGCAAAAGGGCCAGGAAAAAAATGGGGATGCTCACCGCCGCCGCTGTGAACCACTTGACAGCTTCGTCCAGCCATGTCCCCTGATATACAGCAGCGACAACCCCCAGGGGGATGCCCAAAAGGCTAGTCAGGAACAGGGCCAGCAACACCAGCTCCATCGACATGGGTATTTTTTCCGATAGATCCTTGAGTACCGGCCGGTGGGTCCGCAGGGACAGACCGAGGTCGCCCTGGAACAGTTTTCCCATGTAGCGCAGGTACTGGGTGTAGATCGGTTTGTCCAACCCCAGCTCAACGCGGGCCATTTCGATTTGCTCAGGCTTGGCGTTGCCCCCCACATACAGTGCCGCCACATCACCGGGGATGGCCCGAGTAAAGAAAAAAACCAGCATGCTGAGAACCAGCAGCAGCATGACGAGCCCAGCGAGGCGTTTCAATGTGAAAAGAGCCAGGGACATGAGCATCCAGTGTAATTTACAGGCCCCGGCTGCATCGCCGGGGCCTGTACGACGTTTTGGGCGTTTATTCTATGGACAAACCATAAAAGAAGGGCACATTGGGATAGGCGGGATTGATCGTAAATCCCTGCAGCTTTTTGTTCATGGGCCAGTTCCCCTGGACATCCACTAGCCAGGCCACCGGCGCATCCTTCTGCACCAGGTTCTGGGCCTCGACGTACAAATCCAGGGCTTTTTCGGGATCACTGCCGGTCACTTCATAGGCCTCACGGATCAGCTTGTCGTAGGCGGGATTGACATAGTACGCCAGGTTCCAAACCGGTTTGCCCTTCTCGTTGTGCAGCAAAGAATAGAGGGTTTCATAGGGGTCGCTGTACGTCGGCCACCACAGCAGTAGGAAAATGTCCTGAGCCTCCTTGGGGTCCCCTTTGGCCATAGCCCATTGCTGCGACCAGGCGATTCCCTTGATCTCCACCTCGACACCCAGTTTCTTGAATTCATTCTGAATCAAGGGAGCGAAACGCTTTTCCTGCACATTTTCTGCGGCATAGGTCAGGGTCAGCTTGAAGCCGCCATTGGGAAATCCGGCCTGGGCCAGCAACTTCTTGGCTTTTTCCAGATCATAGTCATACTGGAAGACCCTTTCCGAATAGCCGAACTGGCCCTGCGGTACGGGGCCCCTTGCCTGCGTGGCCTTGCCGTCAAAACCAACCTCGATAATGGCATCATAAGGCATGGCATGGGCCAGAGCCTTCCTGACTTTCTGGTTGTCCAGGGGCGAACGCGTGGTATTGAAAAAGGCCATGTAGTTGGAATAACTCGGTCCGTCCACCACCTTTGTGTTGCTGTCTTGCCTTACCTTGGCATAGCTGTCGATGGGAATTCTGCCCACCAGCATGGCCTCGTTGGACTGTAGCATCTGCAGTTGCACCAGTGCATCTTTGGTGTATTTTACAAGAACATTCTCCACATGGTTGCCGCTCCAGCCGCCCCAGTAGCCGTCAAATTTTTTCAGGATCCAGCTTTCGCCGTCTTTGTAGTTTGCCAGGGTGTAGGGACCTGTTCCTGCGTCATTGCCCTGGTTGAACCACTCCGCGCCCTTTTCGCCCACCGCGGGGCTCATGATGTAGGAGGCATAGGCGGACGCGGCTATCGCTGGCAGCGGTGCCGGCGCATCCAAAATCATCTTTACGGTGTAGTCATCGACAATCTGGATCTCTTTCAGGTCACCCCAGATAAAAGCAGCTCCTTTTCCTATTTTCCTGGTGCGTTCGATGGAAAACTTGACCGCCTCGGCCTTAAACGGGGTACCATCATGAAATTTAACCCCTTTTCTTAAATTAAAGGTGTATTGCATCCCATCGTTGGACACGGAGTATCCGGTTGCCAGAACATAACTGAACATTTCCTTACTGCCCGGCGGATTGACCCTGAGCAGGGTCTCGTAAATGTTGGCCATGTAGGTCAGCTCCGTTGAATAGGAAACACTGGGATCCAGGGTTGTAATCCCATAGGGCGAAGAAAATACCATGTTCTTCTCTGCAGCGCCCGCCGGCACAACCAAGAAGCTGAAGGCGAGAACAAGAACCATACACTTCATCATCTGTTTCATCTCCTTTCCTCCTTTTTCTGATGGGTTTCGTCTCTTCTTAATTTTTCATCGACTATTGAAAAATTAAAAACTTACCAGTTCATGGAGCAATGCACGTCACGCATGAAGTCAGCCGCGCCCCTGTAATTTTTCTTTTCGATCAGATCAATCATGGTCAGGTGTTCGGTATAGTTAGGCTGCAATACTTTTCTGCGCCATTCACCCCTGTCTCCGAATTCGAACAACCGCTGTCTCAAAATATTGACCTGATTGAGAAGCGGGCCGTTGTCCGAAAAATCCAGGTATACATTGTGAAAATCCCGATTCAACTTGAAATAGCGATTGTAGTGCTGTTCATCGATAACCTCAAGCATGCGTTCGTTGATCTTTTTCATCCGGGCGATCTCCATGGCACCCACTTTATGACCGATCGACATCAGTACCCTTGAATCCAGGGCTCCTAGCATTTCATAAATATCCTCCAGATCTTTTTCAGTCAGCGCATTGATGCGAATGCCACGCTGGGGCAGGAAGGTGACAAACCCCTCGGTCTGCAGCTGAAGCAGGGCATCTCTCAAGGGTGTCCGGCTCATGTCCAATTCTTTGACCATCTGGTTGATGCTGATGAACATACCAGGCCTTATGCTGCCCGTACGCAGCGCCTCGCGCAGGTACTCGTAAATCTGAGTCCTTAACAACTGATGGTGGTTAAGAGCGGCTTGACGATTCGTGTTCATAGGTCTCTTTCAACAAGATGCTGTAAATCACGGCCGTTAAAAGTTAGATTTGTAAATTTGGTAGAGCGATGGGTGGCTTGAAACGCTGACTAATATACTAGTATTCTAATATATTTGTCAACAAAAAAACGAAACCGCACTGAATAAGGGTGCGGTTCAACTTCTATTTTAGTTTATCCAATGTATACGTGCCTGACGATGTGGCCCAACTCGGGAAAAATCAGGGCGTTGCAGGCAAGCTTGCAGGCTTTGAGGCTCCCGGGCATGCAGAAAATCGCCGTTTTTCCCACCGTTCCGGCGACGGCGCGCGACATGATGGCTGCCGAGTCGATTTCCTCGTAGCTGAGCTGGGCGAACAAAGCGGCAAACGCCGTCAATTCCTTGTCTAAAAGGGGTCTGACAGCTTCGATGGTGACATCTTTTTCACTGATCCCGGTACCACCTGTTACCAGAATGGCGTGGACCGCCCCCGATTCATTCCATTTATTGACAACGTCTGCGATCACATAACTTTTATCCGGAACCACCTGGTGGTGGACCACATCATGGCCCTCCTTAGCGGATTGTTTCGCGATCCAGTGGCCGCTTTTATCTTCCTTCAATGTGCGCGTGGATGATACGGACAAGATGCCGACCTTCAACTTTTTAGGTGCGGTGGCTTTATGTTCAGCCGTGCTCATGGTTCCTCCCGTTTTTCATGATCGAAGCCGATAGCGTCCTTTGAAAAAATTACTGATTCAATCTTCCGAAACCCACATTGAGCGGTAACGCTTGAAACGCTCGACTCGGGTGAAAATGTAATGTACCAACTGGGATATTAACCACAAAGTCATTCAGGACGCAAAGAAATAGTGCTGCCGAATTGCCTTGATTTTACACCCCGGTTTTTTTATTCTGCACGCCATGTTGAATAGCGAATGCACCGGGATTATCCTGGCAGGCGGTGAAAACAAACGCTTCGCCGGTACGGAAAAAACCTTTGAGCGTGTGGGAAAACTGGCGATATTTGAACACGTCTTCGGCATTTTCAAGGAGATGTTCGACCATATCCTGCTAATCACCAACCACCCGGAAAAATTCATGGCCTGGGATATTGTCATGGCCGCCGACCTGTTTGACGTTCGCAGCTCCCTCACCGGCCTGCACACAGGGTTGTATTACACGGCCACACCCTATGCTTTTTTTACTGCCTGTGATACACCCTTTATAAAAAGGGAAATGATCCAGACCGTTCTCGATGCCGTAGAACCCGATGTGGATATTGTCGTACCGCAGACATCACTGGGATATGAACCGCTGTGTGCCGTTTACAGCCAAAGATGCCTGAAGCCGGTCCAGGTTCAGCTCGAAAACCGGCAACTGCAGATTCAGCGTCTTTTCAAAAGCATGCGTACCAAAAAAATCCCTGAATCGACGCTGAGGACGATTGACCCGGATCTGGATTCATTCTTTAACGTCAACACCCCTGAGGACCTTGAAAAAGCACTCCGAATAAATGAAGGACGTAAGCGCGATGAACATGCATCAATTGATTGAAAAGATCAAACAACACCCCGATTACCATCGGGCCGGTATGATTCTGGCGCACAATGGGGTGGTGCGTCAAACCTCCCGTGACGGTCGGCCGGTAGCCGGCCTGCGGGTATCCGTGGACCATGGCAAATTGGAACGCCTGATCGAGCAGAAAAAAAGGACGGCCGGCATCATTGAAATTTTGGTCGAAATTTTCGATGAAAAAGACCTTGGTGTGGGCGACGATGTGATGCTGCTGGTGGTGGCGGGCGATATCCGGGAAACGGTTATCGCCGTTTTGAGCGACACCCTGAATGCGATCAAAACCATGGTCACGCAAAAAACTGAAACCTTTCAGGAGTAATCATGTCCGAGTTTTCTCACATCGACGGAAACGGGCGGGTGAGGATGGTGGATGTTACCCCCAAGGCTTCCACGGACCGTACGGCTGTTGCCCAGGGTTTTGTCTCCATGACCGTCGAAACGTTTCGTGCCATCCGGGATCAGCAGGTTAAAAAGGGCAATGTGTTGGAGACGGCCCGGATTGCCGGCATCATGGCCGCCAAAAAAACAGCCGAATTGATTCCGATGTGCCACCCGCTCAACATCACCCACGCACAGATCGATTTTTTTTGGGATCAGGACGAGCCTGTGATTCGCATCGAAAGCCGTGTCCGCATTCATCACCAGACAGGCGTGGAAATGGAAGCGCTGACGGCTGTCTCCATCGCCGCCTTGACGATTTATGACATGTGCAAATCTTTCGACAAACAGATGACCATTTCGGGAATATCCCTCCTGAAAAAAACGGGTGGAAAAAGCGGAACCTTCATTCGTACCACACCGGAATAATCCAATGTCTCAACTGCACTTAGCCGGTTACCACATTGATTATATTACACTTTTTATTGTCGGAGGCCTCCTTGGCATGGCACTGGGCTGGCTGCTGGTTCGTCACCGATGCCTTCCCCGCCTGACGGCTTTACAGGTCGAAAACACGGCTTTGAGCGAGCAGAACCGCCTCAACGCCAACGATATTGAGGAGCAAAAGGCCATCGTCAATACCCTCCGGACCGAATTGACCCGCCTGTGGGATGAATTTCTGGACATAACGCGGCAGAATGCCGCGGCAACCGGCCGGCTGGACCGACTGGCCAGCCTCGAGTCCGCACTGGCAGACAGGGACAGCAAGATCGAAAGCCTGCAAACCCTCATTGCCGACCTCAAAACGCGCCAGGCCGAATTGACAGTCAACCTGGAAAACCAGCGGCAAGTCTTCGATGAAAAAACAGCCCTGCTGAAAGACCTTCGCAACGGACTTTCCGAAACCCATAAAGCCCTCTCCACTGACGCCCTCCGGCAGAACAATCAAGCCTTTCTCGAATTGGCCCAGGCCACATTTTCCAAGTATCTGGAAACAGCCAAGACCGATTTCAGCTCGCGCGAAAAGGCGGTCAAGGATACGATCCAACCCATCAAAGAAGCCCTCGATCGTTATGACCGGCAGATTCAGGAGATGGAAAGATCTCGTGAAAATGCCTATGGCGGCCTTGCGCGACAGGTCGAATCCCTGATTCAGACGCAGGAAATCCTGCAGAAAGAAACCGGAAAACTGGTCAACGCCCTGCGGGTCCCCCACGTGCGCGGCCGCTGGGGCGAAATCACATTGAAACGGGTGGCCGAAATGGCCGGTATGCAGAACCACTGCGATTTCTTCGAACAAACATCCACCCAAACGGATAACGGGCTCCTGCGACCGGATATGATTGTCCACCTGCCCGGAAAGCGTAACATCATCATCGATGCCAAGGTGCCCCTGTCCGCCTATTTGGAGGCCATCGAAGCAGAAACCGAATCAGAAAAAGAAATAAAACTGAACAACCATGCCCGCCAGGTGGCCGTCCACATCAAGAAACTGTCCCAGAAGGCGTATTGGGCTCAGTTCGAAGCCACCCCCGAGTTCGTGGTTCTGTTCATTCCCGGTGAAAACTTCTTTGCCGCCGCCCTTGCCCACAACCCGCAGCTCATCGAGTGGGGGGTCAGGGACGGGGTTGTCCTGGCGACGCCGACGACGTTGATATCGCTATTAAAAACGGTTGCCTACGGCTGGCAGCAGGAAAAAATGGCTGAAAATGCCCGCAAGATCAGCGTACTCGGCACGGAGTTGTTTGAGCGTCTGTCCACCATGAGCCGCCATATCAACAACCTGGGTCGTGACATCGAACGCAGTGCCAAAAGCTACAACCAGGTTGTCGGGTCACTGGAAAGGCGCGTTTTCTCATCTGCACGCAAATTCAAAGCCTTGGGGGTGTCATCCCGGGACGACCACCCTCCCATAATTGCAACGCCTGTGGACTCAAACACACGCAGGATCCAACTGGACGACGACAAATGAACCCGACCGCCACACGCACTCGAACCCACATGCGGGTTGCTTCCCTCATAATCATGCTGATGACGCTTTTTCTTGCAACCGGCTGCGGGCTTCTGAAAAAGCCTGAAATCACAGGAAAAACATCTCTTGAAAGGCTGAGAATCACCCAGTATCCTCAATTTGACGACAGCCTTGATTACAGTGGGCTGATCGACGGCATCGACGGGAGTCTCGAATATTTGAACAGGGTTCCGGAAACCAGGGAATTTTATGTCGGCAGGGACATATACACGGCCGCACACCTTAAAAAATCCCTGCAGCATTTCCGGGATCGACTCGCCGATTCCCCTGGCCGAGAGACCTTGAATCGATTCATCAGGGATGATTACATCGTGTACCAATCCGTCGGCCGTGACGGCCGGGGAGAGATGCTGTTTACCGGTTACTATGAACCCACTATCGCCGGCAGTCTCACCAAGCTACCTGAGTATCCTTACCCGGTTTATGCCCGGCCTAAAGACCTCACGACCATCGACCTTTCCCTGTTCGGAGACGAATTCAAAGGAAAACAAATTGTCGGCCGTTATACCGGGGAGTCCGTCGTGCCCTACTACCCGCGCAGCGAGATAGACCATACCGGCATTCTCGACGACCGCTGTGATATTCTGGCCTGGGTCAGGGATCCTGTCGACCTGTTTTTTCTGCAGATACAAGGCTCCGGAAAAATAATGCTGGCACAGGGGGGCCACCTGAACGTTCACTATCACGTGGTAAACGGACACCCCTACCGCAGCATCGGCAGGATGCTGATCGATGAAGGCAAAATTACCAAAGAAGAGATGTCCATGCAGAAGATCCGGTCCTACCTCAAAGAACACCCAGGGGAAGTGGACCGGGTGCTCAACTACAATCCGAGCTACGTCTTTTTCAAACTGGAAGAGGAGGGGCCCGTCGGGTTTCTGCAGGTGAAATTGACGCCTGTGCGTTCCATCGCCCTGGACCGAAGACTGTTCCCCCCTGCGGCCCTGGCCTTCATCGAAACCGAAAGACCCGAACTTGACCACTACGGCGAAATCTTCGAGTGGCGGGACCTGAAGGCTTTCGTCCTCAACCAGGATACCGGCGGCGCCATCAGAGGGCCCGGACGGGCGGATCTCTTCTGGGGCAACGGTCATTATGCCGAAGTGGCGGCCGGTTACATGCAGCACCCCGGCAGACTATATTTCCTCGTTTTGAAGCCGGACATCGAATGACCAGGCACAACCAAGGAAACTTTGTTTCGGAACGGTTTGTTGCCAAACGCTATAATAGGTTGACACCACAATCGAAATTAATGTATTTCGGTTCAAATTAAACATGAAGGAGCCAACTATGTTCGGTATCGGTATGCCGGAAATGATATTGATTCTAGCGGTGGCCCTGATCGTGATCGGTCCTAAAAAACTGCCGGATCTTGCCAAATCCTTGGGGCGCGCCATGGGGGAGTTCAAGAAGGCCACCAATGACCTCAAACAATCCATGGAGGCTGATACGGGACTGTCAGACGTCAAGGAAACCATAGACGACATCAACAAAGACATCAAAGAATCCGTAAGCTTTGACAAGATAGAAGACGACCGGCCGTCATCACCGCCTTTCCATCACTCCGCCATAGACCAGGACGACAACGCCGACGCCGATGGGCATCCTGCCGATGCCAAAACGGCTGAAGGTCCGGCGAACGGTGAGGGGTTCAAGGAAAGAAAAAGCACGCCCGAAGCGATGGCCGATCTGAAGAATGCCTTCGATGGCATGAATGCAGCCAGCGACGAGGCGCCCCCTTCTGGCGGAACCGATCACACCAACGCAGAGCCGGCATCTGAAAAAACGGAAGAGGGGACATCCTACGATGAAAGAGGATGAAAAGCTCCCTTTTACCGTACATCTGGAGGAACTGAGACGCCGGCTTATCACCTGTTTCATCGCGGTCGCCATCGGTTTTGTGGGCTCGTACGCTTTCAAGGAAAAACTGTTCGACATTCTCACCGCTCCGCTGATCTCGGTGATGAAGCCCGGTGAAACCCTGATTTACACCAACTTACCCGAAGCCTTTTTCACCTTTTTAAAAGCGGCCCTGATATCGGGCATCATGCTTGCGTCCCCCATCATCATCTATGAGTTCTGGATGTTCATCGCCCCGGGACTCTATAACAAAGAAAAGCGCATGCTGATACCGGTGGTCATCCTTTCCACCTTTTTTTTCGTGGGCGGCTCCCTGTTCGGCTATTTTATCGTTTTCCCCTTCGGATTTAAATTCTTTCTGGGTTTTGCCTCGGAAACGATCCGCCCGTTGCCCTCCATGAAAGAGTATCTCAGTTTTTCCTCCAAGCTCCTTCTGGCCTTCGGCCTGGTTTTTGAACTACCGCTGGTAATCACCTTCCTGGCAAAACTGGGAATTGTGTCTGTTGACTTTTTAAAGAAAAATCGAAAATATGCCATCCTTCTGTTCTTCGCAGGGGCCGCCATCCTGACCCCACCCGATGTGGTAACCCAGGTCATGATGGCCATGCCCATGATGCTGCTCTACGAAATCAGCATCGTCGGCGCCAGGATTTTCGGTAAAAAGAAACCTGTTCCGGAGACCGAAGAGGAGACCTGAGGCAAGACGGATATGGGCTTTGCCATTGACTTGTAGGTGAGAACTTGATAATCATCCGGGGTATTTGTTTCAGCTATCCGGAGCATCTAACCAGAGACCGTTAGAAAGGAGGCACAAGGACACCATGTTGAAAAAGGGCTTACTGGCAACAGCGGTTCTCGCTTTCATCACCGTGTTTACCGTCGGGGGACTCCAGGCCGGTACGGAGGTCGCCGACACCTTCATGATGAAAAGCGACTATCCACACAAGAAGGGCATTGTCGAATTCTCGCATAAAAAACACAACGCAGAGTACGGGATCGCTTGTGGGGAATGTCACCACGATGCCGACCACAAACCGCTCAACGATCTGAAAATGGGCGACCATGTTAAAAAATGCATCGAGTGCCATAAAAAGCCCGGTGAAGTCCCCAGGGAAGTGAAAAAGGAGTGGAAGGCCAAAAAGATCAAAAAGAAGGAAAAAGACCGCCTGTCCCTCGAGTATCACGCCGAGGCCGTGCACGAAAATTGCCGAACCTGTCACAAAGAGTACAACAAGAAGACCAAGACCAAAGACGCGCCCACCACGTGCTCCAAATGCCATCCTAAACAATAGCGGAACATCCTCAAGAAAAGGGCCGCATACAACCTGTGCGGCCCTTCTCTTGTCGAAGATTTCTGTCCATCGGAGGGTGCTGCTATCCAGATGGTAGCGGTCGGCAGCCCCTCCCTCCGTGGTCCTTCTCATGACCATTTTCCACCAGTGCCAGTGCTCCCCATCCCCGCTCGATGCCCTGCCAGCACATGTTGACCTCATAATTTTCGGAAATACGTTGCAGTAGACCGATTTCATTCGATTTTATCCCCGACAAAACCATACATCCACCCGGCGCCATAAGACCGATCATCTTTTCAAAATAGACTTTCAGGGTGGGCAGGCGCAGGTTGGCGACCACCAGCTGGAAGTGTTCCTTGATGGCATCAAGCGCCCGATTGGAAATTTCGGCCTGCCCCAGGAGGTTGTTCAGGGCGACATTTTCCCGGGCTTCCACCCGCGCGCAGGGATCGATATCCAGGCCGATGCCTCTATCCATGCCCATCTTCAAGGCGGCAATCATCAGAACCCCCGATCCGGTGCCGATGTCCAGAACGGCACCGCCTCGGTCGTTTTCGCATGCGGGCAGGCCGGCACAAACTGTTTCAAGGCCTTTCAGGCACAGCCGCGTGGTGGGATGAAAGCCATTGCCGAACGCCGCACCGGGCCTGATAGTGATCACGATGTCGCCGGGTAAGGGGCGATAGTCGTACACCGGTGGTTTAAGTATGAAGAATTTAGCGACACGCACGGGTTTGTCAAAGGAGGGCTCCAAAAAGGAGTTGCCGAACTGGTAGGTGTAGATGAGCGCTTTCTTCCCTATGAGACGCTTTATCGCCGATCCGAACTGCCCGCGTTTCAAGGGCAGCTCTTTTTGAACCCTTTTTCTCAATTCATGCGGGGTCAGGCGTTCCCAGGCATCCAGCACCATCCCGAGGATCAGCTCGTCAACCCGGGTGCCCATGTCATGCGGATCCGTCCCCTGAAATAGTGTGGAGTTCATGAACCCGTTATACCACCGGATCGCCCTTTAAACGCCCGCGCTTTGTCGACAAGTGCTCCTGCCCATTCCGGGGTGCCCAAGGCATGAATATGGGTGTAGGTCGCCAGCACGTTTTTATAAACGATGCCGTCTTGGCCGTCCCTTAAACCGACGCCACGCTGCATCTTAAAAGCGAAGCTGTCTCTGTCGCCAGTGAATGCGATCGCCTTGGAATAATGGAACTCATGTCCCTTGATCTGATTCCCAACCGGAAAAAACGGGTTTTCGGCGGCCACCGACACAATGGTATACCCATGTCCCTGCGGCTTTAAATGGAAATCGAATTCAATGGGAAAAACATCTGCCATCGGGTAGGTTTTTCCCTTGAGAAGCAGTGATTTTCCCAGATACATCAGTCCGCCACACTCGGCGTAAATGGGCAGCCCTTCGTCAGCCAACGCCCTGATCTTTTCCCGATAGGTCCTGTTTTCAGTCAGTTCGCCCGCATGGGTCTCCGGAAAACCGCCACCGATGTAAAGCGCGTCGACATCCGGCGGTGTTGTCTCCTCCAGCGGGCTCGTAAAAACCAGCCGCGCACCGGCCCGTTTGAGGGCTTCCAGGTTTTCCGGATAATAAAACTGAAACGCCGAATCCCGCAGCACGCCGATCCGAGGTCCTTCGTCGACATCCGGCTGCGCTTTGATTTCAAAAGGGCCACTGGTTGCATCCGAGCCCTCCCCGGCAGCTACAGAGACATCGACCGGACCCGATCCATCGATGGCTATTTTTTCAATGGCCTTAAGATCCAGATAGTCCGATGCAATCCCGGAAATTGTTTGGATGGATTCGACCGCCCAGCCATGCTCGGGTGTGGGGACCAGCCCCATGTGCCTTTCCGGGAAGGCCTGCTCTTTGAGTTTGGGAACGGCGCCTACGACAGGGATGTCGCAATAGTGCTCGATGCAGTCCCTGAGGTTGTTGCGGTGCCTCTTGCCGGCAACCCGGTTTAGGATGACCCCGCCGATTTTCACCCGCGGATCGAAATGCATACATCCCAGTACCACGGCCGCCATGGTGCGCGTGGTTTTGGTACCGTCAATACACAGGATGACCGGCAGATCGAGCCACTTGGCCAGTTCGGCCGTACTCGTATTGCTGTTGCGGTCGATGGCATCATACAGACCGCGGTTGCCTTCGATAACGGAAAGGTTGGCCATCCGGATAGAACGGCGGTATGAATCGATAAGAACGGGTTTTTCGATCAGGTAGGTGTCCAGATTGTAGCAGGGCCGGCCGGCCGCCAGGGACAGCCAGCCGGCATCGATATAGTCGGGACCCTTTTTAAAGGGGGCAATGGTTCTGCCGACTGCCCTCAAGGCGGCAATAATGCCGACAGAAAAAATGGTTTTCCCGGAACCGCCGCGTAACGCCGCTACAACAATCCCCGGAGTACCTTTCTTCCCTTGCACTTTATGGATGGCATTCAAATTTTACGTTGACAAGGAAAACAAGACGGTTCACGAAACACAAGAAATTAATCTTCGTGCTCGGCGCCTGCCTGTTTGCCGGTTCCGGGCAGCCCGTACATAGAGGTGCTGCCGCTGGACCAGTATTCCAGCACGCCTTCGGTCACCATCTGGTTGACCAGCTTTTTGGCCAGCCGCGGCTTCATGTCCAGAATCTTGGCCAGGTCGTTAAAGTAAAATTTGGATTTCATCTTTTGCTTTTTTGTCAGACCTTCGACAATCTTTTCTTTTGCCTCTTCGTATTCCATGAATACACCCCTTTTTTTAAAAGGCGGGAGGCACAGCGTGCCTCCCACCGGTAGGTAGAACTAGAACTTGAACTGCGAGGTCTGGCGCCAGGTGTAATAGGCCGGATCCCGGAAGTCATCAATCAGATGATGGGTGAATTCAAGCTCGCATTTTTCAAAGAAGCGCTCCCAGCCGATCCTCTCTGCCCAGTCACCCACGCGCTCATACTTGTTGGCCCCGGCAGCGTAGGCTTCGACAATCCGCTTGATGGTGTCGGTCATGGTCGGCCAGCGCGGCATTTCATTGGGGATGAACGCCACGACCACCTTGGAGAACTTGGGTGCGCTGATGCGGTTGGAGACTTTACCACCCGCCATCAGGACGATGCCGTCGCCCTCCGTGTCAGCCAGCGGCATGGACGGGCACATGGTGTAGCAATTCCCACAGAACATGCAGCGTGATTCGTTAACGGCCACACTGTTCACTTTTGTTCCGTTGATCTCCATCTTGGCCGGCTTGATGGCCGCGGTCGGACAGGCGGCGATGGCCAGCGGAATTTCGCACATCTTGTCCAGGTATTCATGGTCCAGCATGGGTGGTTTGCGGTGATAGCCCAGGATGGCGATGTCGGAGCAGTGGACCGCGCCGCACATGTTCAGGCAGCAGGCCATGGAGATGCGGACCTGGGCCGGCATTCTCATCTTTCCGAAATCGTCGAACAGGGCATCCATGGTCGCTTTGACCGTGCCGGAGGCGTCCGTGGCCGGTGTGTGGCAGTGAATCCATCCCTGGGTGTGAACGATATTGGTGACGCCTGCACCGGTGCCGCCGATCGGGAATTTCTGGCTGCCGGCGTCGAACTTGCGGCTTTCCAGATCCTTGATCAGGGGGTCCACCTTGTCCTTGGAATCGACCATGAACTCGATGTTGTTACGGGTGGTGAAACGCAGGTGTCCGTCACAGTGTTTGTCCGCAATCTCACAAATTTCACGGATATGGGTCACGGTCATCAAACGGCAGCCGCCGACACGGACCGTATAGACCTCGTCGCCGCTTTCCGCCACATGGACCAGCACGCCCGGCTTCAAAATTTCATGATACAGCCATTTACCCTTATTCTTTGCTATGACCGGAGGGTAAAATTCATCATATTTTCGAGGCCCGATGTCCGTAATGCGGTTTTCCATCGGTTTGTCTGGATTGTAACCTGAAGATATAAATGCCATGGTGATTCCCCTCCTATCTCTGATGGTGTTTTCTGAATTCGTTAATGTCGCGCTCCCAACCGCCTTCAACCTCATCTTCTTTCCAGAAAATGTACGGGTTGGTACGCGGTTCCTGCACCATTCGCGGATCCGCATCGAACCCGGTGACTTCGAGCAGTTTCTGGAAGCCCTGGCGTTTCATCAGCTCGCCGAGGCGCTCGCGGTTCTTACCTTCTTCCATCCACCAATCCCAGATGGGTTCGATGACATTTTCCTTGATCTCGTCGAAGTCATCTTCAACCTTGATAAACGGCACGATGAGGGAACCCATTTGGGCACCGTCGAGGATCGGGGCCTTGGCGCCGGCAAAAATGGAACATCCGCGATCATTACCGATGCGCAAGGCTCGCGGCATGACATTGATGCAGTGCATGCAGCGAGTGCACTCCCTGTTGTCGATTTTAAGGGTCTTGCCGTCCATCCACATACAGTTGGTGGGGCACAGGTCGATGACCTCCTTATGGATGTCGAAAGCACCCCAGTCGCGGTCCGCATGGGCGCCGCCATTGGGGGGAATCTCTCCGCCCACGTAGGCTTGGACAGCTTCCTGATCGATACGGATATCATCCCGCCAGGTGCCGATAAAGGACAAATCCGCCCGAGCGATGGAGGCCACACAGCAGTTGGGGCAGCCGTCGAATTTGAACTTGAATTTATAGGGGAATGCCGGACGATGCAGTTCGTCCTGATAGTAATTGGTCAGTTCATGGCAAATGGCCTGGGTGTCATAACAGGCATACTCACAGCGTGCTGCACCGACACAGTCGGAGGGAGTCCGCAGGTTGGACCCGGAGCCGCCCAGATCTTGATTCAGGTTATGGGTCAGTTCGAAAAAGACTTCTTCCAACTGGGGGGTGGTGGTACCCAGAAAAATGATATCGCCGGTGGAGCCGTGCATGTTGGTAACACCGCTGCCCCGCCGTTCCCACAGGTCGACAATGTCACGCAGGTACTTGGTCGTGTAAAATTTACCGGCCGGCTGGCTGACCCGCATGGTGTGAAAGTGGGCCACCCCCGGAAAGGTTTGCGGCTGGTCACAGTAACGGCCGATAACACCGCCGCCATACCCGAAAACCCCCACGATGCCGCCGTGTTTCCAGTGGGTTCGACCATGTTTGTAGGAAAGCTCAAGCACTCCGAGGAGATCATCTACGCAATCCTCTGGAACCTGGTACTCGACGTTGTTTTCATTCTTAGCCCTTGATGCTGCTTCTTGCTTGAGGTCGGAAACAAAACTCGGCCAAGGCCCGCTCTCAAGCTGGTCCAACAAAGGGGTTTCATGCTTTGCCATCTCTTTACCTCCATTTTCATTAAAATTAGCCTAACAAAACTAAAAATGTCCGATTTACCCCTAAGGGTATGATAACGTCACCTCCTTCCAAATCACCTATTTGCTTTTTAAATATTCGCATACACGATTGAAGTCGATTTTATAACCAAGTGGGAGATATAGAATTATTATTTAGCATTGTCAATAAAAATCCCCGGTTTCATACGGTCGGAAAACGGTTAATTCCGGGAAGGGGGCAAGATCTCTACATGCGGAGATACAACCGGGCAGCCATACACCATATAGTGCTGTGCCGCCGATTTGAAAGTAAGCTAGTCGACTGTCCGGACGGCGTTGAAAAAGGCCTCGGCATGCCTTTCGGCATGGGAGGCGACGAGCGGCGTGTCCGGTGAATCCGGCGGTTGTCGGGCGGCCATGGAAGCAAACAGATCCAGCATATCACCGGCAGTCATTTTGGCCAGGTAGGATCTAAAATAGCCGGCGAATTTTTCAGGAATGCGCCTGTTCAAGTGCTGCAACGCAAGCCCCTTGTAAAAGCCTTCCAATGTGGCAGGTACAACGAAGTCGTCAATCCAGCACAGCTCCCCGACCCCGTCCAAGCGGTCAATGCGCATATGCATCGACATGTTGAAAAGGAACAGCAGAAGAGCGTCTAACATTGCCTCGCTGTCATCGTTCGCCGCGACAACCAGGGGCGCGTATCGGCGTACTGTCACCAGCTTTACCAGCGGTTCGCGGTTTGCGCTCAGGTTGACCACGAAGTCACCAGCCGCGTGGTGCCACGCAAAAACCTGTTCAAAAGTTTCAACGTCGTAGCAGGCGGTCAGAATCATGGCCGCCTGCCTAAAAGCCGATCGCGCCTCATCTATAGACAGAAAACAATGGTCATTGGCTGGATCCCAGAGTCGGATACCGCTTGAACCGGTCTGCTTTATTTTCGAAACATGAAATTCATGGTGGGATTCGAACCATTCGCCTAAAAACAGACTTACCGATCTTGATTCACTGATCGCCGTCTCCCGACAGGCAAACACCCTGGGTAAAAAGGGGTAGGCATATTTTTTTTCCAGCATTTGCAGAATTCTGAATTCGTTTCTCAGATACGCTTTTCCAATCGTGGAAGCCGCAACATTGAGGACATACTGGGCCTTACGATTTTCATTTGGCTCGACGATTCGACTGGGGTGATAAAAGGCACCGTGCTTTTCAAGATGCACCTCCAGCTGCTCTGTTGAGGCAATCCGCGCAGAAACTGTCTTGTCCACGTTGTCGACTAAAAAGGACTCGACCACCTCGAAATACTCCCCATAGGTCAGGCTGTCCGGGGCGGGCTGTCTAGCGGATGACGGCCCGCTGTGGCGTGTCATGGGAAGGTGTGTGTTCCAAAGGGGATGGCCAGGTCTAATGGCATGGTCTTGGTCGGAAAGGTAGAACTGCATGTCGTCCTGACATTCAACGGTGTTCCTCGAGTTCCTTTAAAATTTCGGGAGCAATCTCGTAGCCCATCGACGCGGCCTTGTCAGCATTTTCAATGGCCAACTCAAATTCACCCTTTTCCATGTAGGCGATGGCCAGATTGTTATAGGCCACCTGAAAGGATGGCTCCAGCTCAATCACCTTCAGGTTGGTTGCGATGCTCTCGTCGATCTGCCCCTTCATCAGATAGGCATTGGCCAGGGTGGCATAGGCCTGCAGGAAATTAGGGTTCCAGCGCACGGCTTTCTCCAGCGAAGGGATAGCGTCATCGACTTTCCCCATTTGCATGTACACAAATCCGATGTTTCCATGACCTTCGGCAAATCCTGCCCTGGAATGGACAGCACGTTTGTTCCAGTCCAGACACCCCTCCAGATCGCCCCGCCGAAGGTGGATTGCACCGAGCTGAACGTAGGCCTCGGCCAAGGTGGGACTGCATGAGATGGCCTCCTGGAATTCCCCTTCAGCCTCTTCGTATTGCTTTAATCCCATCAAGGCTATGCCCAAATTATAATGTGAGGTTCCGCATTCCGGATTGGAAGCGATGGCCTGTCTTTGGGTGGCGATATATTCCTGTGCATTTTGAAATTTTGTCATAATGTTGTCCGTCTGTTTTTAAATATTTTCGATATACGCAAGTGAGCCAGCACAAAATCTAGAGCGCAGCCAACCGATTGTCAAGTAAAAACACCTGTGGCCGCAGGCGCCTGCCCGAGAAGCTTCTTGACATGAATTTAATTTCTATCTATAAAATCCGGGATATTCTGCAAACTGTTACTGGTGACTTGAATCGTTATCAAAAGGAGGACATGTTATGGCCGATTGTTTTGTAAACATCATCTTAGACGACGACAAGATCAAGCAACTCGAAGGGGTCGGATTGGGAAATGAAGTCAAAGATATAGATGGTAAAAAGGTGCTTCAGATTACCATGACCAAAAAAGATCAGAAAAAATTGAAAAAAGGGTTTAAAGATCTGACCATCGCCGATGACGACACCTGCTCGCTGCCGGAAGACGGGGAAAAGACCCTTTTTGACATCGTTCTGGAAATGCAATCCGTTGATGTAATGAAATTTGCTATTACCAAACTTTATAACCCCCTCGCCGGTAGGGATGTGTTCGGTCGCGGCACCGGCATGCGCTAAAGGAGAAATGACAATGAAACCGGGATGTTATACCGCCATTGTCACGCCTTTCGAAAACAATGGCTCGGATGTCGACTTCGAGGGGCTGGCGAAGCTTGTGGACTATCAGATCCAAAACGGCATCACTGGCATTCTCGCCGCGGGTACAACCGGAGAAAGCCCCACCCTGGTGTGGAAAGAACACCACCTGGTAACCGAAAAAGTGCTCGATCAGACCCGGGGCAAGTGTCTGGCCATCGCCGGCACCGGCAGCAACAACACCAGCGAGTGCCTTGCGGCCACGGAACATGCCGCCAAAGCGGGGGCCGATGCGGTCCTTTTGGTGGACCCCTATTACAATGGGCCGAGTTCCCTGGAAATCCGCAGGGAATACGTGGCCCCAGTGGCCGGAGCGTTCCCGGACCTCACCGTTATCCCCTACGTCATCCCGGGGCGTACCGGCGCCCAGCTGTTTCCGGAGGACCTGGCCCTTTTATTCAGGGAGTTCGGCAACGTGAACACGGTGAAGGAAGCCACCGGCAACCTGGACAACATGAGGCGCACGAGGGAATGCTGCGGTGAGGACTACGTGATCCTGTCCGGCGACGACGGTATCACCTTCGACATGATGACCGATACAGCCATTGCGGCCGCCGGGGTGATTTCGGTGATCACCAACGTCGCCCCCAAAGGGGTGGTGGACATGGTGCGGCTGCTCATGGAGGGCAGGGTGGAAGCGGCCGGACAGCTGAAAGAGGCCCTGGATCCGCTTTTTGGCCTGGTGACGGTATCCACCCAGGAAACGAGCCCCTACGGTGACGTGCTCTGCCGGGCCCGGAACCCCCTGGCCATCAAAGCCCTGATGTCCATCCTGGGGATGCCGTCCGGAGGCTGCCGCCGGCCCCTGGGCAAAATGTCACGAAACGGACTGAACAAGGTGCTGGAGGCGGCCAGAACGGTTCAGGCGCGTAATCCGGAAATTTTAGCACCCATAGCCGAATTTTTTAAGGTCGACATAGAAGAGCGGCTCGGCAACCCCGATTTCGCGGAAGGGCTGTGCTACGATTCCTACTGAACCTCGAGGTTGCAATTTTAAAATAAAAACCGGCCCGTGCGTTTAAAACGCCTGGGCCGGTTAATTTATTCCTCCGGCGGTTACATACCTCAAATCCGTCATTCCTGCGAAGGCAGGACACGCAGTGAATCGTCAGTGCTGTCCAGAAACAGATACTGTATACCGGATCAAGTCCAGCATGACAGGTTAGGCTATTGGCTTGCCAGGTTAATATCTAAATGCGATAACGCGTCATATCTATCGATGGTCATCCGATGGATGCAAACGTACGCGCCCCGGGAAGAACCATATTTTCTCATTTCTTCTTTGCCGACGCCCGGGCCTGCTCCTCCGGCGACGATTGTTTGAAAAAAATATCCTTGAGCCAGTTGATCCCGAAGTTGAGCAACTCGATATCGTCGTTTCTGATCTTTTCCAGGGTTTGCGCATCGACCTCGAAACGCTGAAGGAAGGTGCTTTCAAAGACAAACTCCCGGAACTTGTCGACGTTGTAGCTGACCATGAAAAACATCTCTTTGGCCTTGTCTGTCAGCTTGATGTTGGGCGGGAACGAACGCTTTCTGACCACTAAGTCGGTCCAGTTGCGGTTGATCTCGTCGTGGATGTCCACGCCCTGGTCCTTTCGCCATTCCTTGACCGTCCATTGCCGGTCCTCTTCAAAACCGAGACAGTGGGACTCGTTGACGAAAAAGTAAAACCCCTCCTCATCCGCGCCCTCTTTATGACTCAGCGTGGCCACCCCCAAAGGGTAATAGCGGCAGGTTGTCGGTCGGTCCTCGTACAGAATGCAGCCGTCCTCCCTCAAAAAAGGACAGGATTCCTTTTCACCGTCCACCATTTTCAGCGTTACGATCGGCAGGTCGGTTTTTTCTAAAAGATGCGGCTCGGTGTAGATGGCCAGAAACTCCTGCGACGAAAGCTGCAGTCTCTTCTTCAGCCGGATGATGTCATAGGGTGTCAGGGTGATGCGAATGCCGCTGCAGCACTTGGTAAAACATTTCACGCCTTTGTGGCACTCAAATCTAAACTTGCTGTCGGGGCCGAGTCGAACCGGTTCGATGTTGGCCGCTTTTTCCGGAGTATCCATGATGCTTCCTTTCAATAAAGAAATCCCGGTTGCCGGCAATTGAAGACCCCTGCGGCAAGCTGCAGAGAACGCGCCCGCAATCTCCGTTCAAGACAACCGGTATCAGAACATATTCATTTTACCTGATTTTGCAACCGGACCAACCCAATTTCCCGTTGAATCCGGGTGCCCCGACGGTTTTCGCTTTCTAAACCCCGTAACAATATGCTATAATTTCACTATCATCTAATCCAGGCGTTTCAATTTTAAGAATTCAAACGGATAGAATTCATTGTAACCTACGAGACACCGATATCACATGCAGGCGGCATCGAAAAAATCATCGCGCAGGACACCACCGGTTTCCGGTGCGCTGCAAACCGAGGTACTTGTCATCGGCGGCGGTATCACCGGAGCGGGTGTGGCTCGCGATCTTGCTCTGAGAGGGATCGACTGCATTCTCGTGGAACGCTACGATATCAATGCCGGCGCCTCCGGGGCCAACCATGGCTTGCTGCACAGCGGCGCCAGGTATGTTTCCAAGGATGCCTCGGCGGCGGCAGAGTGCCGCAAGGAGGGCGCCCTTCTGAAAAAGTTGGCGTCGGACTGCATAGAGGACACCGGCGGACTGTTCGTGGCCATCGAAGGCGACGATGAACGCTTCGTGGCCGACTTTCCCCGATTGTGCGCCCGGTCCGGCATCGACGCCCGATCCTTACCCGTCGAGGATGCCCGCGAAATGGAGCCCCTGCTTTCCGACAAGCTCATCGCAGCTTACCGGGTGCCCGATGCCTCCGTCGACCCCTTCAAGCTCACCCTTGAAAATGTTCACCAGGCCCGCGCCCTGGGCGGCTCGCTGCTGCGTCACTCCGAAGTGACCGGTTTCGAAATCGATCGACACCGCATCGTCCGCACCAGGCTTAAAAATCTCCTGACCGGCGAGACCTTTTTCATCCAAGCCGACCAGGTGCTGAACGCTGCCGGCGCCTGGGCCAAAGAAATTGCGGCCCTGGCGGGGTGTTCTCTGAACCTGCTCTATTCCAAAGGAACCCTGCTGGTTACCCACAACCGCCTCACCCGGCAGGTGATCAACCGGCTGCGTCCCTCAAGCAATGCGGATATCCTCGTCCCCGGAGGCACCGTCTCCATCCTGGGGACCACCTCCATCCGGATCGACAATCTCGATGCCATTTATCCCACGGTGGAGGAGACCGACTTCATTCTCGAGGAAGGCGCATCCATGATCCCCGCCCTGGAAAAAACGCGCTTTATCCGCGCCTATGCCGGTGTACGGCCGCTTCTGGGTTCCTCGACGGAAGGGGACGACCGCAAGGTAAGCCGTGGATTTGCCCTTATCGACCACGCGGAAAGCGGCCTGAATAATTTTGCCACCATCACCGGTGGAAAGTTGACGACCTACCGTTTAATGGCTGAAAAAGCGGCGGATTTGATCAGCCAGCGACTGGGCGTCTCCACACCCTGTCAGACACGCACGGAGCCATTGCCTTCCGCAGCGGGTGCCAAGTGGACCAAACCGGGCCTTGCGCCCAGGATGTGGATAAAAGAGCATGCCCCCGACGACATCCTGCTCTGCGAGTGTGAGATGGTGCCCAAAAGCGTCGTCGACAACCTGATAAGCTCCATCCGCCAACAAAACGGCACACCGGACCTGAAGGCCCTGGGGGTGCGCAGTCGCATCGGCAAAGGCGCCTGCCAGGGGACCTTTTGCGCCCTGCGCACCGGGGCCTATCTTTACGACAAGGGTGAAGTGAAAGAAGAAGAGGGTCTGGACGGCATCCGGGCTTTCATTTCAGAGAGATGGCGTGGCATCCGCCCTCTTTTGTGGGACACCCCGCTCATCCAGGCGGAGCTTCAGGAAGCGATCTATTGCGGCATGTACGGACTGGAGCTATAGCATTTGACAGAAGAAATCGAGAGGCTGCAATTCCTGTTGGATACAAGTGCAGACAAAAAAGTCATTACGTGCGACCTCGCCGTTATCGGGGCCGGCATGAGCGGCATGGCGGCATCGCTCTTTGCGGCCGACCGTGGTGTGGATACCGTTCAGATAGGCATCGCCAGCCAGATCATCTTTTCGAGCGGCCTTCTGGACCTGCTGGGAGTCCACCCCGTGGAAACGGCCCAAACCTGGAAGGACCCGTGGAAAGCCATCGATCGGCTCGTGTCGGACCAGAGCGACCACCCCTTTGCGCGCATCGAAAAAAAACACATCCGTGAAGCTTTTGCGGAGGTGACCGCCTTTTTGGGCGATGCAGGGCTGACATATCGTTCCGACCAGGAAAGCAACCGTTTTGTGATAACCTCCCTGGGCACGCTGAAACCCACCTATTGCGCACCCGCAACCATGTGGAACGGCATCGACGCATTGCAGACAACTCCCCCCGGTTTAATTGTCGACATCCGGGGACTGCGGGGATTCAGCGCACGGCAGATAACCGAAACCCTCAAGCCCGTATGGCCGGGCCTGCGCCATGCAACGATCGCTTTTCCCGGCATGCACAAGGCCCAGGAGCTCTACACCGAACCCATGGCCAGGTCCCTGGCAGTGGCCCAAAACAGGCAGGCGTTGGCCGGGCTTCTCAGGCCGCTGGTGGAGGATGCCCGGGTTCTGGGAGTGCCCGCGATCCTCGGCATGCAGAATTCCCGGGATGTCCAGACGGATATGGAGGCGATGATCGGCATTCCCGTTTTTGAAATACCCACCATGCCCCCATCCATACCGGGCCTGCGCATCAGGGAAGCCTTCGAGACGAAGCTTCCCGAAAAGGGGGTCCGGGTTCTATACCAACAGCGCGTTTCCCGAATCGAAAAGACGGAAGACGGGTTTCTGCTCGAGGTCGGAAGCGACAAACCGATGGCGACCATCAAAACAAAGGGGGTCGTTCTGGCCACCGGCCGCTTCCTGGGCAAAGGCCTCAACGCCGATCGCAAAGTGATCCGGGAACCGCTTTTAGGCCTGCCGGTATATCAGCCCGGTGCCCGTCTGGACTGGCATCGGTTCGACTTTCTGGACCGCCGGGGACACCTGATCAACCGCTCCGGACTCGAAATCGACGGCCGCTTCAGGCCGGTGGATGCATCCGGAAAACCTATTTACAACAACCTGTATGCCACCGGCTCCATCCTGGCCCACCAGGACTGGATGCGTCAGAAGTGCGGTTCCGGACTTGCCATTGCCACGGCCTATGCCGCGGTAAAGGCCTTTTTAGAATCAGCCCTTGTTTGAACCGTCCTCATCGCTTCTCACATGACATGCAGGACATAGACGATGTGGCTCGTAATGTCACCTGGAAAGGTCTGATCGATCGTGTGGCCACCCTCGGCCGGTATCTGAAATTGCGAAGATTCCCCACCGACGAGAAATGGATTGATAATCGGCTCCTGATCCGGGCAGTAGGTCGTTTTCGTCATAGAAAAATTGGGCGACTGGGTCAGGTCGAGCGTCTCCCCCTTGGCCGGATGGTACGAGTTTTCCCGAAAAGGTAAAAACCGACCCTTTGGTAACCCCCGTCTGCAGCCAAACCTGCGAAGCTGCGTTCCAATAAAGCAACGGGAAGCGGCTGCCAGGACTCATTGCGCTGGACAAAGGAACCGTTATCGTCGCCGGCTTGAAAAAGGTGAAGCGGCAGGGGAGGGTGTGCCTGCAACTTTTCCGTATAGTTACAACTTGCGAATTGAATTCTCAATTTGTAAATTCTATTTTGTTGACCAATATCTTCAGCGCTGCCAGCATCCTTGCAATTTCCAGCCTAAACCGGTATGTCGCTGAAGCGACATTTCAAGTGGATTATATTAACATCTATTAAAGGAGAAACCTGATGAAAAAGACTCTAATGTTCAACACCATTCTATCGATGGTTCTGCTCGTGTTCATCACCACCGCATCGGCAGGCCCCGTCATAGAGCGCATTGTCAAAAACGGCAAGCTCGTTGTCGGCACCTCCGGCGCCCAGCCGCCCCTGAGCGCCACGGACAAAAACGGTGAAATCATCGGCATGGACGCGGATATCGCCCAACTGATCGCCCACAACATGGGCGTGAAAATCGAATTCAAAACCATGCCCTTTGCCGACCTTTTGCCGGCCCTTTCAACAGGCAGCGTCGACCTGGTGATCTCAGGCATGACCATCACGCCCAAACGGAACATGGAGGTGGCTTTCGTCGGACCCTACTACATCTCCGGAAAAGGCATCCTGACGAAAAAAAAGCATCTCGACGCCCTGCAGGGGGCAGCCGGACTGAACCAGGCCCAATTCCGGGTGACCGCCCTGAAGGATTCGACCAGCCAGCGGTTTGTGGAAAAGGAAGCGCCCAAGGCCAAGCTGATCCCGGCCACGTCCTACGATCAGGCCATCCAGTGGCTTTTCGATGACAACGTCGATGTGCTGATCGCCGACGCCCCCTTCTGTGCGCTTACGGCCTTCCGGTTTCCGGAAAAAGGCCTCACCGCGGGCCAGGACCGTCTGACATTCGAACCGTTGGGGATCGCCGTCAAGGAAGATGCGCTCATGATCAACTGGCTGCAAAACTTCATGCTCGCCTTGAATGGCAGCGGCGAACTGAAACACCTGACGCAAAAATGGCTGCAGGACGGGTCGTGGATCTCGCAGCTGCCAGAGTAGGGGATCGCAACCCGTTTAAAGTACAACATTTCCTGCTGAAAACAGCTCTGCCAGCAGAACCCAAGTGAAGGGTGGCATCTTTCGGATGCCACCCTTCTTTGTATGAAAACTTGACAAAGTTTTAACACGACTCTAATAATTAGATTATATGTAGGTCACTTTCCCTGCACCCATTAAAGCGCCTTCAGTTAAACGTATTGCCGGTGGAACACATAAAGGCATGCCTTGTGACGCTGTTATACAAGACGGTTGCTTGCCTTTCATTCTGTTCACCATTGACCTCAACCAAAGGAGGATACAGACATGAGCAAACCCAACAACCCCAAAAAAGGCATCAGCCGCCGTGATTTCGTCAAGGGAAGCATGGCTGCGACAGCCGCCATGGCGACCGTCGGACCGTGGGTTATCAGTTCAAAGGCCCTGGCCTCATCCGGAGAACTGAATGTTTTGATGTGGTCCGATTATCTGCCCCCTGACTGGATAGCGGCTTTCACCAAAAAAACCGGTATAAAGCTCAACTATACCGGCATTGGGTCGAATGAAGAGATCATCAACAAGATGAAGGCCACCAAAGGGGAGGGCATCGACATCTGTTCTCCGACCAATGTGCGCTCCGGACAATGGGTCGATCTGGAGCTGCTGCAGCCTTGGGATTACAGCCGCATCACCAATATTAAAAATGTTAACCCTTCAATGCTCAAAGTCGGCGACACCGAGTGGAACTTCGGCGGCAAGGGATCCCACTGGCTGCCGCACATCTGGGGAACGGAAGCCATCGGCTGGCGGACGGACCTGTGGTCGCCCCAGGGCGGCATCCCCAGCTATGGAGATGTTTGGTCCGATGAAAACAAGGGCAAAACCATGATCCGCCCCCATTCCGGCATGCTGGGAGCCGGACTCTACATGGAAACCATCGGCGAGCTGGAACCCGGAAGCATGTGGAAAGCTTACAGTGGTGAAGACGTAATGCGAAAAATCTGGAAAAAGGTGACTGACTGGTGCATCGCCCATAAAAGCCACATCAAGCTGTTCTGGAATGATGCCGACAGCCAGAAAAACGGCTTCATGAATGACGGCGTGGTGGTCGGCCAGACCTGGGACGGCCCCCCGCTGGCGCTGAAAAGTGCCGGCGAACCGGTTACCTATCAGGCTCCCAAAGAGGGGGCTCTGGCCTGGGTGGACGGCATGGCCCTTTCCAAAGCCGCCAAGAACGTCGACCAGGCCTACGAATTTGTAAAGTTCTGTTACATGCCGGAACCTGCCGGCAAGGCCATTGACAAGCACGGCTACAACTCCGCCGTCATGGGTGCGGATAAATATGCCAGCGCTCAATACAAGAAAAATTTCTCGGAAGCATATCCCGGCGATGCCTTGTCCAACCTGAACCCATGGCCGGCAGAACCGCAGTGGTATGCGGATGTCAGAACCGAATTCCGCAATAAATTCGTTAACGCTTAACCTGGACCCCAAGAGAGGTTTCCACCGGAAACCTCTCTTGTTTTTTCCGAAGGAAAAGAAATGAGCGCCGATGTCAAGTTCGATAACATCTGGGTAAAATTCGGCAGTTTCGTTGCCGCCCGGAAAGTCAATCTACACATTCAACAGGGAGAGTTTTTCACCATATTGGGCCCTTCCGGATGTGGTAAAACAACCCTTTTACGCTGTGTATCGGGATTTCAGACCCCTTCTGAAGGCCGTATCTACATTGGAGGCAAGGATATGGCTGGCATCGGTCCCAACAAAAGGCCCACCGCCTTGATCTTTCAGAACCTCGCTCTCTTTCCCCTGATGAGCGTCAGAGACAACATCACCTTTGCCCTTGAGGTAAGAGGCGTCAGCAAGGCCAAGCGGCTTAAAAAGGGTGAAGAGCTGCTGGATCTCATTGCCCTCCCCGATGAAGGCGACAAATTCGTCAACGAACTTTCGGGCGGCCAAATGCAACGGGTGGCCATTGCCAGGGCCATGGCGGCGGAACCGGACGTGCTTCTGCTCGACGAACCGTTGTCGGCACTGGATTTACGGCTGCGGCAACACATGCGGACCGAACTGCGGACCATCCAGCAGCGGGTTGGTATTACCTTTATCTACATTACCCACGACCAGGGCGAGGCTTTGACCATGTCCGATCACGTAGCCGTGATGCGCGAGGGCTGCATCGACCAGATCGGAGAGGGCACCACCATTTACGACCATCCCGAATCCGCTTTCGTGGCCAGTTTCGTGGGCGAAAACAACATGTTTCACGGAAAGGTCAGCCGGGTGGAAAAGGGCTATAGTTGGGTCGACACCCCCCACGGGTGCTTTCGCGCCAAAAGCGCTGCAACGAAAAAAGGTACGCTTTCAGTGGGGGATAGCGCCTACGTGTTCATCCGGCCGGAATCCCTGAAATTTGCCGCCAACGGCGATCATGAAAACCGTGTCACGGCCGGCGTCACCCAGGCCGAATTCGAAGGCAACTTCTGGCAGGTCTATTTTACCTTGCCCGGCACGGAAGAAACCATCAAGCTTTCCATGGTCAACGACGGTCACGCCGTCGACAAAAAAATCGGAACCCAGATCGACCTGGGATTCGATCCTGAACTGGCTATTGCGCTTCCCGAAGGACCCTTGGCTTCCGAATAGCGTCAAATACCTGTTCGTTACGGAAGACGCCTTTATACTGCCGACCGGCCTACTGGAAACAACTGATTCGAGGGTTTTTTCGAATGACATACTGGAAACAATTCTTTCAAAAAAACGGTAAAATCCTGAGTGCCTATATTCTGATTGCCTGTTTCTTCTGGATGGTGGTCATGATCATCCTGCCACAAATTTTCATGATCGACTTCTCCTTTAGGACCAACGTGCCCCCGCCCAAATGGGGCACCGCGGAACACGCTTACACCCTGGAACACTACAAATACATGGTCTATGGCAGCGCCAAGGCCCAACAATCCTACAATGTGGTGGACCTGTCTGTTTTTTTTCGCACTATCTGGGCCGCCATCCTGGTAACGGTCATCGATCTGTCGCTCTGTTATCCGGTGGCCTATTACATTGCCCATGTCGCCAGGGGCGGGTGGGCACGGTTGATGGCCATCGCTCTGATCGTACCTTTCTGGATCAACGAGATCCTGCGCGCCTTTGCCTTCAAGATCATGTTCGGGTCTACCGGTGTGATCAACAACTTTCTTCTCTGGACCGGCATCCTCACCCAGCCCTATGATTTCATTCGCAACAACTGGGCCCTGTGGGCAGGATTGAGCTATGCCTTTATACTGCTGATGATCTTCCCCATCTACAATGCCGTGGAAACACTGGACACAAACCAGATTGAAGCCGCCCGGGATCTGGGATCCCCATGGTGGCGCATTCACTGGCGGGTGGTGATCCCCCATGCCAAACCGGGTATCAGTTCGGGCTGTACCATGGTCTTCATGCTCACCGCCGGCACGCTGGCAGCCCCTCAGATTCTGGGAGGACCCAGCAGCCTGTGGTTTACCCAGATCATTTATCAAGCCTTCAACCAGGCCGGCAACTGGGCCAGGGGATCTGCCTATGCCCTCGTTCTACTGATCACCTGTATCTTGTTTGTCTTGTTGGTGATGAAGATATTCAAGGTCAAACTGGGAGAGATCGCACGTTGAAATCCTACCACATCAGCCGCTTTTTCACGGTCTTTTTCGTGCTCGGCTTTTTTGCATTTTTGTTCGGACCGCTGATTCTGATGAGCCTGACGGCCTTTAACTCCTCGTCTTTTCCCAGGGTAACGCCCTGGGAATGTTTTTCCGTGGAATGGTTCTCGGTATTGTCACAGGACACACGGCTTTTGGAAGGCCTGCGCAACAGCTTTTTTATCGGCATCGGCGTTGTCTGTCTGTCAGTACCGCTCGGGTTGGCCGGCGCTCTGATGCTGACCCAGGTTCGCGAGCGGATCCGGCCCTGGTATTACACCATCGTCATTTCGCCCATCCTGGTGCCCGGTGTCGTTTTGGGCATCTCCACACTGCTGTTCTGGGACAGGATTGGCACCATGTTCGGCATGAGTCGGGAATCCTTGTTCTATAATGGCATTTTTCTGACCATCATCGGCCAATCCACATTCATTTCCGCCTACACCATGCTGCTTTTCATTGCCCGCCTGCAGCGATTCGACCCGGGCCTGGAAGAGGCGGCCATGGATCTCGGGGCCACATCGGTCCAGGCCTTTATCAAAATTCTGCTGCCTTTTCTCAAGCCCACCATCGCCTCGGCAGCGGTGCTGGCTTTCCTGGCATCCTTTGAAAACTACAACACCACCGTCTTCACCATCATCTCGGAAAGCACCCTGACCACGGTACTGGCCAGCAAGGTGCGCTACGGGATCAACCCGTCCATAAGCGCTTTGGCGGTGATCATCGTCGGGCTGACCCTGTTCGGGGCGTCCATCTTCGAAGTGCTTAAACGACGCGAGCAGGCCGCTGAAAAGGAAAAACAGCTCGTGGCCAAAGGGCGTATTGAAAAAAGCACCAAAAAGCGCTTCATGGGATGGATATTGGACCCCGCCCTCATCCTGATCTTCCTGATCACGATCGCAGGCGTCGGCACCGTCTACCTGGCGGGAACCCTGGGGGTGGATCAGTGCAAGGCCCTGGTACACGAAGAAAAACAGAAAATTATACGGGAAAAGGTCAGACGGCAGCAAATGAAGGCCATGTTCAAGAGCGCGGTGCCCGGCAAGGATCGGCCGGCAACCCGGACACCCGAAAAAAAGGTCCGGGCCAAAGGCACGGCTCAGTTTAAAAGCGTGTTTGACGCTCAAAACCTAAAAAGTGCCGGCACGGAATAGTTCGATTGGGCCATTCATTTAATCGCAACCGTTCATTCCAGGACGAATTCCACCATCCCGCCCGGTACGGATGGATCGTTATCGCCGCCTGCACCATCCTCATGATGGCCGGTCTCGGCATCTACTATTCCTTCAGCGTATTCTTCAGTTCACTGCAGGCTGAATTCGGATGGACGAGGGCTCAGACCGCCAGCGTCTTCTCGCTGTACCTGGTGTTTTCAGGCATCTTCTCCATCGCCGCCGGAAGGGCGCTCGACAGGTTGGGCCCCAGGGTTGTCGTTGTCGTCATGGGCCTTGCCACAGGGTTGAGCCTGGTACTGATGTCCGGCATACATACCGCCTTCGAGCTTTACATCTACTACAGCGTGCTCCTGTCACTGGGAACCGGCCCCGTGTATATTATCGCCATGGGCACGGCATCCCAATGGTTCGTCAGGAAAAGAGGCACGGCCGTCGGCATCGTCGGCGCCGGGTCCGCACTGGGAACGGTCATTCTGTCGCCTATCGGCGCCTGGCTGATCACGGCTTACAGCTGGCGTCAAGCCTACCTGGTTATCGGTCTTCTTGCCGTTGCCGTCATGCTTCCCGCGGGACTGCTGCTGAAAAAGCCGCCCTTTGCCCCGGACCGCGTATCCGCAGCCGGCCTTTCAGGAGAATCCGCCCCCCGCACGGCACCGTTTTCAACCATGAAAATCACGGGCGCAACCAGTTTTCAGATCTTTTTCATCATCTGGTTCTGCTATTCCTTTTGCCTGCACCTGGTCATGGGGCACCTTGTCCCCAAAGCGGAGGATCTGGGTATGGACCGTATCAGCGCCGCCGCAACCATGAGCGTTCTGACCGCCACCGTAATACCGTGCCGTCTTTTCTCCGGCATCATCGCCGACAGGATCGACAGGAAAACATTTTTCGTCATCATGGCGCTGCTGCACATTCTGGTCATGGCATGGGCGACCTTTGCATGCCGCCCCTGGATGGTTTTCGTGTTTGCCGGCCTCTACGGTTTTGTCTACGGCGCCATCGATCCGCCTGTCATTGCTCTGGTCGGCGATGCCTTCGGCGCAGCGAATATCGGTTCCATCATGGGTCTTTTAATGGTGGCGTGGGGCCTGGGATCGGCAATCGGACCTTATTTCGGCGGTTTGGTCTTCGATCTCACAGGCAGCTACTCCCCGGCTTTCATCGTCGGCGGCCTGTCCATGGGCCTGGCAGCTCTTTACGGCTGTCGGCTGAAATTATGACGTTCCTATTTATTGCTTGTCATTGTAAGCTGTTCATGTTTTTTTCAGCCTTCACATGCATACGACACCCGACAAAAGCACATCGCAAGCATCCGAAAAGGTCGTGGTAACCGCCACCGCCCTGGTAACCGCTCTGGGCGACGACATTGAAACCGTGTGGCAGCGCCTTTTGAACCGGGAAAGCGCCATCCGGCTCATCGCGCGTTTTGACGTGGACCGGGAATGTTATGCGGCCAAGGTGGCTGCGCTGATTCAAGACCTGAAACGTCGGGGCGATCGCTCGCTTCTAATCCCCCTGCTGGACCGCCTCATCGATACGTTGGGAACGGTTCCGGCCGATGCCGCCCTGATTGCCGCCACCATCAAATCGGGCATCGACAATCTGGAATCGATCTGCCGCGGCGACCGGGCCGCTTTTGAAGATATATTGTTGAGCGCCCTTGGCAGGCAAATCGATCAATCGGCGGGACCGATGAGGGCCAATTCCGGCGGGCCGGCGGGCAAACCGGTATGCATCAGCGCCTCCTGCGCCTCTTCGGCCATTGCCGTAGCCCAGGGCGCCGCCATGATCACAAGCGGGCTGGCAGATGCCGTGCTGATTTGCTGTGCAGACATTGTCACCGAATATGTTTTTTCGGGCTTTTCCTGTCTGAAAGCGCTCTCGCCGTCACCCTGCCAACCGTTCGACCGCGACCGGCGGGGTCTTTCGCTAGGGGAAGGGGCCGCCGCCCTTTTGCTGATGTCTGACCGCAGAGCGAAAAAGGAAGGGCGCAACATCCTGGGAACCATCCGCGGATGGGGTGTCAGCAACGATGCCGCCCACATCACGGCACCTGCCCGCGGCGGGAAGGGGCTGATTCAGGCCGTCGATGACGCGCTCAATGCAGCCCGTATCCCCACCGGAGAAATTGCCGCTATCTGTGCCCATGGCACCGGCACCGTTTACAACGACCGCATGGAGCTGGACGCCTTCGGCCATGTTTTCGGCCGGCGCAAACTGCCGGTTTTTTCAGTGAAGGGCTCCCTCGGGCATATGCTGGGTGCTGCAGGGGGGGTAGAGATCATCCTGAGCCTCAAAGCGCTGGCAGCCGGCACGGTACCCCCGACCGTCGGGTTCCAAAACCCCGACATCGGCGCCGCGGGGCGGGTCAGCGCCGATGCACAATCGATTGCAGCCGGTTGCCTGTTAACCACCAATTCGGGCTTCGGCGGCGTGAATGCCGCCGTTGTGGTCGGCCGTTAGGGGATGCTTCTATGAAATCGATACGGGCGGACATAACCGGTATCGGCTGGGTAACCACAGCCGGTGCGGGACGCGGCAGAGTGCAACGGGAATTCGGCATGCCGCGCGGCACATTGCCGGATATCCGGCCGGAACTGGTTTTTGACAGACCCTATCCCAACCTGAGGCGCATGGACGCCTATTCCCGTTTGGGCCTCACCGCGATCGGCCTGGCATTGAAGGACGCCGGCCTCGACGCCTGGTCCGAAAAACGCACCATCGGCATCGTTTCCGCTACCGTTCACGGTTGTCTCGGCGCCGACATAAATTATTACGAAACCGTCATTCCCGATCGAGGCGCCCACGCCAGCCCAGCCGTTTTCTCCTACACATCCGCCAACAGCTTTTTAGGGGAAGCCGCTATCCATTTCGGCCTGACCGGCGTCAATTTCGTGCTTTCCGAAGAGATCCGCACCGGCCTGTCCGGTATATCCTCGGCCCTATTGCACCTGGCCGGAGGGAACACGACCGGCATCCTGGGCGGTTTTTGCGACATCGGTTGTCCCGACCTTTTCAAGCAAAGGGATACGGTTTCACCCGCAGCCGTCTTTTGCATGCTGCAAAACGGCGGAGACAACCCGCGGCCGTCTTTGGGTTCCCTGACCCTGTCTTCAGAAGGCGACCTGCTCTTGAACGACAGCCCTGTCGACGATCTGTCCCTGCTGGTCAGGCAATGCCTGGCTGCCAACACCCTGTTTGATTAAGAATCTGGCAACCTTCATCATCAATCCGGCGGGCACAAAAAAGGCATCCTTTTGATATGCCGCCTTGCCACCTTTAGGTTGATCAACAGCGCATCATGACCGGCCGCCCGATCAGGTCGGATAGGGGCATCACCGCCAGGCCTTTTTTTTCGAGACCGTCCAGGATGGCTTCGACCTCTTTCAACCAAAGGGGAATCATGTTTTCGTCGGGGGGGCGTCTGTCGTGCAGCAATACGATGTCGTCGCCATGAATGCGTCTTAAAACCCGTCCTGAAAGGTTGCGGAGGCGACGGTTACCGCCATCCAGCGGGCGGCGGCTGAAATTGACCAGAGTCATGCCGGTTTTCAAGAGGGCCGACCCCAGCCTGGGGCTGACAATGCCGACCGGCGGTCGGTAAACCAGCGGTCGGATACCGCGCTGTCTTAAAACCACCTGCGTAGCTTCGATATCTTCAATCACGGCAGGAACGCTCTTGAAAAAGATGCGCGTACTGTGCCGGAAGGAGTGGTTTCCGATCAGGTGGCCGTGCCGGACGATGCTCTCGGCCAGTTCCGGATGGTTCCGGACATTTTCACCAATGACGAAAAAGGTGGCTGTTACACCGCGCCTTTTCAACAAGTTCAGCAAAACAGGGGTCGTCAATGGATCGGGACCGTCATCGAAAGTGATGGCAACCGCATTTCTCCCGGAACACCCCCGGTAAACCACGGGCGCATAAAAGCTGAAGCGGGGAAAAAACGGCGCCGCCAGACACAGCAGCAGAAATCCGGCCAGCAATGCCGCCGCAAGGGTTGCGTCCACCAAGGTCAGGATCCCCGCCAGCAAAAATGCCGCCAGGCCTATTTTAAGGGCCGGGGAGCCCCCGGGTACACAGCGGTCCGCGGCTTTCAAGACCGGATCGATGTTATGCTCCGGCATGTCGCCCCCCTTTTACGGCCACCAGCCAGCGAAGCTCCCCTTCACCGCCCGACACGCCGGCATCCTCCACCGTGAATCCGGCGTTCCGCATCAGGCCTTCGAGCGCATCGACCGTCCTGTAAAATGACGGTGTGCGGTTGATTCTGAGTCTCAGTTCTTCGATCCGGTAACGCAGGGGCGCCCGCCCCTCCGGCGGAACCGTACCCCTGAAAATCAGGCGGCCGCCCGGCCGCAGGCGTGCAAACAGACGTTGCAATGTCAGCTGCAACGCCCCGTCATCGAGGTAGTGCACGATGTCGAGCATGATGACCAGGTCTGCCGGCTCCTCAAGCTCCGGAATCTCCGGGGCGCCGGCAACGTGCATGAAAGCTCTTTTCCCGGCAGCGGCTGCCGCCACCCGAATTCGATCGGCATCCGGATCGATGCCGACCACCTCGGCTTGCGGAAACCGCTCCAGGAGCCAGCACGCCTGCACGCCATAGCCACAGCCGATATCCAGGATGATCCGAGGCCCTTTGCAAGCATCCAGGATACCCGGCAGTTCGTAAAACATGGGGTCGAGCCGCATTTTAAAACGCGCAAATAACCGTGGATACGCCTCGAGCAAACGATAACGCGCCAACACCCGTTTACGAACGCCGCCCTTGTTGTCTCCGGCTTTTGCACCGTGTCTCATGCGATGCTCCAAAAGCGGCGGCAGGATGAAAAACGTCCCGACCAGGGCATAGCCGATTCCGAAGAACAGCGTCGTGCCGGCGCTTTTCAACAGGGTGTGGTGGGCGGTACTCAACACCCCGAAACCGATGAGGGTCGAGGCGCCGGCCAGAAAAACCATCATGCGGATCAGCCCGAAATAGGGGTGTGCGGCCTCCCCGTAGCGCTGGTAGGAACGCACGAAAAACAGCGCATAATCGATGCCCATGCCGATGACGACGATGGCCAGCATCAAGGCGGGAATGTCCAGGGCCTGTCCCGTCAGTTTCAGCGTCCCCAGGGTGCATATAAGGGCAAAAACGACCGGCAGCAGACTGATCAGCGTCAACTTGACGTCCACAAAATAAAACAGCAGCAACCCCACGACGCTCAACCCGATAATGATCAGCATCTTGGTGAATGTGGTAAAGAGCAAGCCCCCCAACCGCTGCGAAAAGAGCACCGGATCGTATATCTTGGCAATCCCGGCGTAGCGCTTCAGAAAGGTTTCCGCCCGGTATTCAGCGCCCGTGGTCACGCTGCTGATCTGTGTCCAGGATTGCCCGCCGGGTGTATGGCGAATGCCCACCAGGTCGAAATACTTTTCCGGAACCGTCGCCGGCGCACCCGAGGAAGCCTCCTCGAAGGTTTTAAGCGTCAGCATCTCGAAAAAGGGCTCGAAAGCATCTGATGCAAAGCCGAGGTCATTGGCACCGTCCCTGAAAGCCTGCTTTAAAAAACTCACCCGCTGCACATGCCAAAATCGCTTCCAGGCGTCAAAATTTTCCCGCTGCCTCACCTCACCGGGGAAAACCATCGACGCTGCAAAGCCCGAGGAGAGTACCTCGGAATAGAGTTCCCTGGTCACCATCGCCGCCAGCCGATCGTCCTTGGTCTGAAGCTCGCCCAGGGTTTTCCCCTCGGTCATCAGGTAGACCCTGTCCATCCCCGCGCCCCACACCCTGGAAATCATTTTTTCCGCCTTTTTGGTTTCCACGCTAACCGTGTTCATGTCCTCAAGGCTGATGTTGAAATCGGGCTTGGCGAAAAAAAGCATTATCAAGGCCAGCGCCAGCGCAGCCACCAGTCCCTTGCGGCCGGTGTTGGACAGCGCGTCCACTACCCCTTTAAGAGGCATTCTCCGCGTCCGGGCCGCTGGCATTTCGGGAAAGATGCGTGGAAATACCGTGTGCACGAAAAGGAACGAAAAGCCGACCCCCATGGCTGTAAAGCGGCCCAGTTGCTCCAGAATGGGAAATCCACTGAAGGTCAGGGCCGAAAAGGCACCAATGGTCGTCAGGGCGGCCACCAGGCCGACGGCCCGGACCTCCCGGGAGGCATCTTTGCCGAATGTACGCCGGGGCCGGTCCAGAAAAAGAAGATAGGCGATGCCGTGATCGACCGATATGGAAATGATGGCCCCGCCGAATCCCAGAACCATCAGGGAAATGGTTTTATAAAACAAAGAATACGCACAAAAGGCGGCCGTCGTTCCCGCGAGTGCGGGCAGCAGGGACAGCACCCCCAGATAAGGCCGCGGAAAGCTGATAACCAGCAGTAGAAGGATGCCCATGGTCGCCAGCAGGACGGCATTGCGCACATCCTTTTTGGCTATCTGCTCGTTGTCCAGAGCGAACCGGTAGGCACCCAAAGGGGTAAGGGTAATCGTCGCGTTGGATTCAGCGTGGGCTTTTTCCAGCGTTGCGGCAAGCGTGTCCAACAAGGCGGCAATCTGCCGTCCGACACCGGTGTCGGTGCTCGATGCAGCCGTCTCTGCGACCACCATCACGTGACGTCCGTCACCCGAAATCACCTGGCCCTCATAAATCCTGGCCGATCTGACCGGCGCCAGGTCTGCCAGCCGGGACATGACGATCTCTCTCATGCCCAAAGGATCCCTGGCTATAAATGCCGCCTGCCCGATGCCGCTGAGATCATAGAGGGAGGTTTGAACGGCGGCCATTTTTTTCCGGACCGCCTGCCTTTCGATCAACGGCGCCACCTCATGCTGAAGCATTTCCTCTGAAAACAACAGCGGCAGGTGCTGCCACACATGGTAAGTCAGGTCCGGCAACAGGGACTGAAACGCCTGCAATCCGACCTTTCTGAACAACCGGCTCTGACGCAGATACACTTCGGCGCGTTGGCCGCAATCGACCAGCAGGGCCGTATCTTCCACGTTAATGGCGATATCGATGACGAGTTGATCCTGGATCGGGTGGTTTGAAAAAACGGTGAGGGCATCGGCGACCACAGGGTCATTTTGGGGCAAAAGACCGACAACGTCGGCCTCGATGCCAAGGCGTGACCACCCCACAACGAAAAGCAGGGCCATCGACGCAAGGGTGATCGTCAATCGGCGCCAGTATGTTGCGGTTGCATTCATGGATTCCCGAAAATTGATTGCCTGTTTCTGAGGAATGACGTAATAAAAGCGAGTTCCTCGCCTTTATGAAACGCGACATCAATCGCCGCGCCGTAACCTGAGTCGAGCGTTTCAACCCGCAGGAAGACTTGAAACATGAGCATCATGGAACGTATATCCAGAACCGCCTACGTCCGATCCGCCGTTGCCGACAGGGCCGATCTGAGCGCTTTCAGAAAAAAGCCCTCGTTGCGCATCCTTGTGGGCATCGCCATCCTTTGTTTCAGTTATGTCATCGCCTGGCCCGCCATCGCCGTTTTGGGCTATTTTGCCGTTGCCGACGACAACGCCTGGCTGCTCGCCGTCGGCGGACCCTTACTGTACGGGTTTTCCCACCTGGTGTTTCTTCTGGGCATGTATCTCGCCGGGTACGACTACACCAAAATTGTTCTTCGCTGGGCGACCCGGGTAGTCATGGAACGATGGATGCGCGGACACGGTGGTCGGGGCCGTTGATCCCCTGTTTTTGCCACCCAAGGGGCTCATGGCACGCGGCGCGGGTCTCACCCTGGAAATATGCTGTTTTGATATCACCGTAACATGTAAATTCTAATTCCCAATATCGACATTCGGAACCAATCCAAATATCAAAGAACCTAATGAAAGAAGCCAAAATGACCGATGGATACATCTATCTCTGAATCATTTGAATTTTTGTCATTCGATATTGTTCAGGATTTCGATGCCGATCTAAGCGAGCGCCTCATGATTCGGCATAATGCACCACCCCGCTGCAGACCGCTTCATTCCGTATCGAGATGCGAAAAGTAAAAACCGCTGCATCTTTTTTAGACGGCGCGACAATGATTGTCAGGGGGTCGTCGGGTCGGACGATGCGCTTGAATCGTATCCGGCTTACGCTCACTAGCTTCAACTCGCGGCCCAGGGCCCTTGCAACCACATCGTGCACCATCCCGATCTGAGCCACCCCTGGAAGAACCGGCTCCTCCGGAAAATGGCCGTCAAACCACGGTGACGTCGGCGGGACGTGGGTCTTCGCCCGGATTTCACCTTTTGCGCTGCGCGTTATCTCTTCCAACTGATACCACATATAGCGTCATCAAACCCTATAACCCGCTTGGCCGCCGTCCCGGGGTCAGCTCAATTTGATCAAATACTCCCACATGGGACCGGTGTGACCGCGCTTGTAGAGGCTACGAATAACCTCAGCCGTTTCTTCTCCACCGGAGCCGGTAACCCAATTGATGCGGCCTCCAGCCCGGGCCTGCAGCCGCTCCACTATCTCCCCGGTACCGACGGTAGGGGGCCTGTAGAAAACCGGTTCGAGGATACTCCGCCCCTCTTCGACCTGTCCCTCCGCAAGGGCAATGCGGTAAAGCTCGGTTCCCGGATATATCCGCATGCCGCAAAAAAAGAAAAGCGCCGCTTTTTCAAGCGTATCCACCTTTTCCAGTGTTTCAGCGAGTGTCCGCCTGGTCTCGCCCACCCCGCCCAGCAGGAAATAATGGGCCACATACAGGCCGGCATCGATGGCTTCGCGATGAACCTTGAACACCCTGCGGTCCCTGAAAGGCTTGCGATAGGATGCCAATACCGAATTCGACAACGAATCCGTTCCAAACTCCACGTGCGTCAAGCCGGCCTCGGCCATCCTGTCAAAATAACCATCCGGCTGCTCCAGCGGGGTGAAAAAAGCGCCCCAGGGTATGGAAACCCCGTGCTTTTTAAAGGCCCTGGCCACGGCCAGACTGTGATCGATGTCGCTGTTGAACACCGAATCGGTGACAAAAAAATACCGGGCCCCTTGCTCCTGCAGCCTGCGAGCCGCCCTGGCGGCTTCATCCGGATTCGTCAGCCTCAACCGGCGGCCCTCGATGCGGGGATAGGTGCAATAAATGCACTTGAAATGGCAACCGCGCTTGGTTTGCAGGTTCAGCATCCCCCCGTTTTCAAGATAAAACGACAGGCAGTCCGGATGGGTGTCCAGCCTGCGGGAGATGTCACCTTCCCAGGGTTCCGGGACGACGGCCTGGCTGTCGACGGTAATGACGCCGGACAGGCCTCGAGCATCCCGGCCCGCCTCGATGGCGCTCAACAGCGGCCCCAGTCGTTCGCCCTCGCCCACGACACCGAAATCGGCACCCAGGGCCTGCATGGTTTCGGCCGGGAAGATGGTGAATCCGCTGCCTCCCAGTATCAACCTTGCCCGGCTGTGGCGGCGGATGGCCGCCACCAGGTCGCGGTATTGACCGATGAAGCCCCGCGGGTCCGTGGTGTCTGTATTGTCTATGTTGCGCAGGGAAAGCCCGATGACATCCGGCGAGAAGGCCTCGATCGCGGACACGACGCCGGCCAGACCGTCCATGCCGTTCATGTCCACGATGCGTACGGCGTGCCCTTCGATAGCGCCGGCCACGTAGTCCAGTCCCAGGGGGTATACCGGATAAGGCTCCTTCAGCGTATTGGTAGCTATGAGTAGAACCTTCATGCGTTCATCACCTCGATGGCGGTGACGCACTTTCCCAAACCCAGCACCAGCGCCCCTTTGTCGGCCAAATCGGTATCACGTCCGTTGGCGAGCACCGACGGGATATTCCCCTTTTGCAGCATGTGCAGCGCCATGACCACCGCCACGGCCGAGGCGGTGGCAAACTCTCCCGTGTGTTTGCGATAATCGATGATCGTTCCCCGATACCCCGTCATCTCGATCAGAGCAGCGAGCTGCTCTACCGCCTCGCTTCGGACGGCCGCCGGCAGGCCGGCCAGAATGACGCCATAGCGTCGATCGAGGGGCCGATGCTTTTCAAGCGACGCCAGGAGACGGGACAGTATATCCGGGTTGTTGCGACCGGTTTCAAAAAAAAGCGGTTGGACGCTCGGGCCGGATGAGAGCTTGCCCCTGGTCAGATACAGGGCGCCGCCGCCGTCCGCGGGATCATCCGCCATGGCCACCGAGGGGTCGAGCCGCTGAGACAGCGTCGGGTGGTTTTCATCGGCACCCATCACCAGGAAATCGTCCTGGCCGCTGCCGGGCATCACAGCCGCCACGGTCAAGGCCTGTTCGAACGAATAATCGCCGCCCGTCATGGTCAGGTTGGCGCCGGTGGCCTTAAAATGCATGGCAACCTGGCCGGCGGCAGCATTGTGAACCGATCCCACAAAATCGGTCGGACTGGGGAACTTTTCACCGGTTTCAAAAAGGCGCCTCAAAAAGTCGTTCGTTTCCGACAGGGCACCCCAGCCGGTTCCCATGAATACGGCCGTCGGTGGTCTTTTCTTCGAAGGGTTCGGACAGGCATCCGCGGCCAGCGAAAGGGCCAGTCGCGGAAAGCGCTTGAGCCGCCGAACCTGGCCGGATGCCAGGCCGGCGGCGATTTCTCCTGAATTCAGTACCCCCCCGCAGGCCCTCCCTTGTTCGAGGGCGATCATGGTTTCCCGGGTTTTACCGGCACCGGTGATACAACTGTGGCCCAAAACGGTCATGGGCACTGTATCCATGCAATGGTTCCGGCCCTTTCCTTTTCCCGGAGCCCCCATGACAATGGCGGCGTTGCCGCCGCCGAATCCGAAGGAGTTGGACAACACGGCGCCGACGCGTTGGCCGGCCGGCCGCAACAGGGGTGTCAGCATCAAGGCGGGATCCGGTCGCATGCAGCCGGCATTGGCCGGCACCATACCGTCTGAAATGCAGCGGGCGGCAATCACGGCTTCGATGGCGCCCGCAGCGGCCAGACTGTGCCCGGTCGCGCCTTTCACCGAGGAACACGATGGCGTTTTTACGCCAAAAAGTGCCTGAACCGCCCTTGCTTCGGCAACATCGTTGTCGCGTGTGCCTGTTCCGTGAAGATTGATATAATCGATCTCGTGTGGATGAAGCCCCGCATCGGACAGGGCCTCCCGCATGGCCTTGAGCGCGCCCGTTCCCTGCGGTTCGGGAGCGGCCGGATGGTAGGCGTCACAGGACAACCCGCCGCCCAAGAGTTCGGCAATGACCGGCTTTGGCTCGTCGGCCGTCAGCAACAGCATGCCCGCCCCTTCACCCACCGACATGCCCCGCCGGTCTTCATCCAGCGGGCGGGCACCTTCGGGATCGATAAGCTGCAACGCATGGAACCCGTGGTAGGTCAGGCGGCAGAGGGAATCGGCCCCACCAGCCAGAACGCGTTTGGCCATGCCCGAACGGAGCATGTTCAGGGCAATTTTCAGAGCGGCGGTTCCCGATGAACACGCCGTCGAAACCGTCAATGCCGGTCCTTTGCACCCGTATCTTTCCGCCAGGTCCTCGGCTACGGAACCGACCGCGTGCCAGCGATACCGTCTTGGGTCCCGCTCCTCGTTCGCCAGCAGGTGTTCCGTACGCAACAAACCGCCGGTGGTCACCCCCATCACAACGGCATCGGGCGGCTTCTGGCCGGCCGCCATGGCCTGGTCCCCGGCCAGCCGGGCCAGTTGATGGGTGCGGGGAGGATCCCCTAGCTCGCCGCACCAGGGGATTTCACCCACCGGCAACGGCTTGCCTGAAACGGTTGGAAAAAGGGTCAAGGGGCGAACGCCGGTGCGGTTGTCCGCCAGGGCCTCGCGGGTCTGCGCCCATCCAATTCCAAGCGCCGAAACGATACCCATCCCGGCAACGTAGGCCCTCACCGTGGCCGGGCGTTTATTTCGGTTATCCAGAGGCATCGGCTTGGATGTATTCGGCCAGGGTCCGCAACGTGGCAAAAACCTTGACACCGAGCTCCCGGCTGTCGATTTTGATACCGTAGTCTTTTTCGATCATGATCACCATCTCCAACACATCGATGGAGTCGATTCCCAAAGCTCCCCCCACCAGTTGCTCGTCGGGATTCAGGTCTTCCGGCTCCACATCGGGCAGGTTCAGTACATTCACGATCTTGATCTGAAGTTCTTCAATTAAATTTTCCATCTTGTCCTGCAACGTCCTCAACGCATAACGATTACACAAATTTTAGGTTTTCTGCACCCACTTTATATGCTAAAAAAATCGGCGACACGATGATGATGGCGCGTAGCCGTGAGAAAGGCCTTTGCGCCCATCCACTCAGGTGAAGCAAGAACGCTATAAAATCTTGGCAAGCTTTTCAATGCTTTTTGTCACAAACGCATGAAAAATATTAAGGAAATCCCAGTTATGCCACCGGACAACCTGACATTGGAAGACCTTCTGCCCCATCGCAGCCGGATGCTGTTGATTGAGAAAATCTTGGAAGGGACTCCCCAAAAAGCGGTCAGCACCGCCGTCGTCAACGCATACTGGCCCTTTTTCAACGGCAGCGACGTGAGTCCGCTCGTACTGATCGAACTGACCGCCCAGACTGCCGGAATCTGCGCAGGATTGGCCCGTATAAAGGAACGTGGCCTGGAAACCGACAAAAAAAGCTGGCTGGTGGGTATCAAGCGCGCCGATTTGTATGTGGAGACCCTGCATCTGAAGGACTGTATTACCACGCACGCGGAAAACAGCTTTGAGTACGAAGGGTACCGTCAGATAAAGGGGACGGCCTGGATCGGCGAAAAGCTCCTCGGCCGCATTGAACTGCAGGCCATTCAAGCCGAAGAAACGCATGTTGAACAACGGAGTCAATGAGCATGAAAACATCCAGCAACCAGCGCGTCGCCCTGGTTACCGGTGCCAGCAGAGGTATCGGCCGGGCCATCTGCGTCGAGCTGGCCAAAGCCGGCTATTGGGTCATCATCAACTACCGGTCGGATGCCGCCGGGGCCGCCGAGACCCTTAGGATGGTCAAAAACAGCGGATCCGATGGTCGCACCATCGCGTTCGACGTTGCCGACCAAGAGGCATCGCATGCCGCCATCGAAACCATCATCCAAGAACACGGCGGCGTGGATACCCTGGTCAACAATGCCGGCATCACCGCCGACGGTTTGTTTCTGATGATGCCGCGTGACGATTGGAGCCGTGTGATCGATACCACCCTCAACGGCTTTTACAATGTCACCAAGCCCCTTTTGGAAAAAATGATCCGGCGGAAAAAGGGTTCCATTGTTTCGATCGCTTCGGTAGCGGCTCTGTTGGGCAACCGGGGCCAAGCCAACTATTCGGCAGCCAAAGCGGGACTGATAGCTGCCAGCCGATCGGTGGCCTCGGAAGTGGCCCGGTTGGGCATTCGGGTAAATGTGGTGGCACCCGGCCTCATAGAAACGGACATGATCAAAGACGCTCCCGTAAACAACATAAAAACCCTGATTCCCATGGCCCGCATAGGAAAACCCCAGGAAGTCGCCAAAGCGGTGCGCTTTCTCTGCTCCGAGGACGCATCCTACATCACCGGACAGGTGCTGTCCGTTAACGGCGGCATGCTGTAATCTACCATGCATGCTTTCACATCATTCAAACATCTTCGCCGTCTCATACTCATTCCAGCCGCACTGGCATGCCTGGGGTGGGCCGATTCCATGCAGGAACTGCAGTCAACCGCCGCAACCGTGACCTCCGTCAAAGCCGCGTTCATCCAGGAAAAACACATGAAAATCCTGGCCCATCCCCTTACGTCCCAAGGCACCTTTCTTTTTAAGGCGCCGGATTCACTGCGGTGGGAATACGACCGGCCGGTCCGGAGCATTCTGGTGCTGCACAACGGTAAAATCAGGCGGTTCGTAAAAAAAAACGGCCGTCTGACCGAGGATGCATCGGCCGGGCTGCAGTCCATGCAGGTGGTGGTGCAGGAAATAACCCAGTGGCTCGGCGGCCGGTTCGAGGAAAACCCCGCCTTTACCGCCACGCTGGAGCCAGGGGCAAAGATCGTCATGACGCCCAGGGATGAAGCCATCGCCAGACTGGTCCGGCGGATCGAAATCCTTCTCTCCGACCGGCCGGGGGTCATCAAGTCCGTTACCATCTATGAAAGCGAGGACTCGTTCACCAGGCTGGACTTCCGGAATGTCACCCTCAACAGCGAACTGGACGCCGACGCTTTCCGGACAATCAAATGAAAGCATCCGTAATACTCCTCCTGATATGGGGCCTGCTGCTGTCGTGCAGCCGCCTTCCCGAAATCGTTCCCGCCGACCAGGCGCCCCTCCCGGTAGCGGATTTTGCTTGCCGGAATTTGTTTCCGGAAGGCAACTGGCAGTTGACCCACGCTATCGAAGCCACGCTGCCGGGCAACCGGAAGGGGTTCATGTTGGGGGTGACGGTTCTGTCTTCCGCAACCAGGTCCGTAAAGATGGTGATCATGACCCTCGAGGGGTTCGTGGTTTTCGAAGCGCGGCATGAGGGCCAAACCACCAGCATCGACCGCGCCGTTGCCCCTTTCGACAGCGACGCTTTCGCCCGGGGCCTGATGGCGGATATCGACCTGATTTTTTTCAAACCCCAGGCGGTTCGTGAAATTAGGGGCGTCTTCAACGGTGATACAGCCGGGTGCCGATATCATCTGCGGGACGATGGTGTCGTTGACGTGGTCAAAACGGCTGACAACCGGTGGGAAACGCGGCAATACCTTGCCAGCCACCGCCTGGTGCGTACCGTAAAGAGCGTATACGACCCCAAAAACAGCGGTATTGCCAAAAAAATTGCATTGACCGCTTACGGGCATCCGGGATATGCGCTGGCAATGGACCTGTTGGAGGCGATACCCCTGGGGGACGATTGAAAAGAAGACGTCCCTTAGAAAAACAAACCTAAGCGTTGCAAAAGCGCGGTTGTATGCAAGCGCAAAAAGCCGCATCCGCTCAGAAGTCAGAACAGCCCAAAAACAGATTGGAATGAATATCTATGAAATTCAAATTGATATATCCTAAATGGCCCAAACTCGACCGTCAGTCGGAGTTTCACCTGCCTCCCCATGGACCCGTCGTTTTTGCGGCGTCCCTGCCCGAATACGTCCAGGTGTCCTTTACTGACGAAAACCTCGAAACCATCGACTTCGACGATCCGGTCGATTTTGTAGGGATCTCCATGATGCTGACGGTACAGGTCAAAAGGGGATGGGAAATTGCCGATATGTACCGGCAAAAGGGTATTCCGGTTATCTTCGGGGGCATTGCCACCATGCTGCACGCCGAGGAAACGGCAGCACACGCCGACGCCGTTTTTCTGGGAGAATCCGAAGGCAGAATGGAAACGGTGATGACCGACTTTCGTAAGGGGCAGCTGCGTCGTCGCTACAACTATTTGCAGGATAGGCCGCCAATTGAATCGGTAGGACCGGCCAGAAGGGACATCCTCAACCGGGATCTCTACAACTACAAAGGCATTCAAATGGTGGATCTGGTGCATGCCTCGAGGGGCTGCCGTTTTCACTGCTACCCCTGTGCCGTGGCCTACCTGGGCGGGAGAAAGTTCCGGCCGCGACCCATCGAAACGGCCGTGGAAGAGATGGCCGGCATCGACAACAACCGCCTGTTCATCGTTGACAATTCCCTGGCCCAGGACACCCAGTGGGAAAAGGACCTGTTCCGTGAAATGATACCCCTGAAGAAAAACTGGTGCTGCCATCCCATAGAGGACAAACCGGAGGTCCTCGACCTGGCGGCCCAGGCAGGCGCCTGGTACGTCTACCAGGCCGTTTTCGACACCTCGAACCTTATTCGGGAGCGCATCCGACGCTACCATGATCATGGCATCGCTGTCGAAGGCACCATTCTCCTGGGATTGGATCATCACACCGAAGACTTTATCAAACGGTTGATCGATTTTCTGTTGGAAATCGATCTGGACCTGGCCGAATTCACGGTCCTGACGCCCTTTCCCCACACCAAGGCCTACGATGACCTCAAACGACAGGAGCGTATTTTCTCTTATGAGTGGAACGACTACTCCGCCGACAAGGTCGTTTACCACCCGAAACAGATGACCGCCGGAAAACTGCAGGAACTGCTGGATGTCGCCTGGAACACGTTTTATCAGGATGAATCCCAGGAAATGAAGATGTTCAAGCTCTTTCACCGGGTCGTCGAAAGGGAAATGGCCAACGGCACGTTCAGGCCCCGTAACCGCGAACTGGCATCAAGGGCCTTTGGGCGGGCCATTTAGCGTTACATGCTGTTCTAACAAGTCCCTGGCCCTCTCCATCATTTCGGCAACGGAGAGACCCTGGTTCCGGTCATCCGGATCGATGACGGCGACCCGTTCGACCGTGATCGCGGCGGGGGCAAGGGCGTTGAACAGAAACCGGCCGGGAAAAAAAACCTTGTCCGTGCCGCTGATCCGCAACACCTCTATCGGTGCCTTGCAACGCCGGGCAAGCTTGAAGGCGCCCGTGTTGAATGGCCCGATCTCTCCGCTCCGGCTGCGCGTCCCCTCGGGAAAGACAAACAGGTTGCCGCCGCGTGCAAGATAGCCATCCATGGCCTCGACGCGTTCGATCATCAATTCCGCAAGACGCCCCCGGGCACTGTCGGGTATAAATCCCGATTGCTTCATCATCCACCCGAAAATCGGAGCACTGAAAAATACACTCTTAACGATGGTTTTATGACAGGGAAACAGGGAGATCAAAATCAGCGGATCCAGGTAGGACAGATGATTGCTTACGACAACCGACGACCGAATGGATTTGATCTCGGGGGATACGCGCCACACCACCCCCGGCGACAACACCCTCAACAACCGAAGAAATCCCCTGTAAAACAGATGGTTCAAGCGCTGAAAGGCGATTTCCCGCTGCCGGGAAAACAGGTAGGCCGCCAGGTAAAACGGCAAAAACAAAATCACGAACCCGAGGGTGAAGTACAACCACAAAAGGGTTGTCACCAACAGATCGAACGCCGGATTCAGCAAGCCGGTACGACATGCTTTCATCATCGGTTAGCCTAATGATATCTTTCGTGAAACAAGCATCGGTGCCGGAACGGGCTTATGCATCCTTGGGAAAAACAGCGGATATTATTCCGGACGTTTTAGAAACAAACAGGTGTTCACCCCACCGAAAGCGAAGTTCTGGATCCCTGCAATGCGGATGTTTTCCTCGCGTATTTCCTGAACATGCCTGATCATGGCGCATTTTTCGTCGATCTCGTCCAGATTCAGGGTCGGGGCGACAAAGCCTTCCTGCATCATATAGATCGTCATAATCGACTCGATGGCTCCGCAGGACCCCATGGTGTGTCCCGTGTAGCCCTTCAGGCCGGATACCAGGGGGGCGTTGCCGTATACCGCGCCGGTCGCCTGAGCCTCGATGGCGTCGCCCTGTTTCGTGGCCGTGGCGTGTGCGCTGATAAAGTCCACCTCGTCGGCATTTATGGCCGCATTCTCCAACCCCAGCCGGATGGTTTGCTTGATGCCGTCCGTGCTGGGCAGAATCATGTCCCCGCCGTTGTTGTTGCAGGAAAAACCAATCACTTCCGCCAGAATGTCGGCACCTCTTTTCCGGGCGGATTCATACGTTTCGAGCAGCACGGCCCCGGCGCCTTCGCCCACGACCAGCCCGTCTCTGTGTCTGTCAAACGGTCTGGGGGTCAAGTGGGGCGTTGCATTGAACTCGGTGGAACAGGCCATCAAATTATCGAAGACCGCAACCGTGGTCATGTCATATTCATCGGCGCCCCCGCAGATCATGGCATCCTGGAGGCCGAATTTAATCATCTCGTAGCCAAGTCCGATCGACTGGCTGCTGGTGGTGCAGGCGGTGGATGACGAAATGACCCGACCGGTGATGCCGAACATCTTGGTAATGTTGACCGCCGTCGTGTGAACCATGAATTTCAGGTAATCCACCGCCTTGATGGACCCATAGCCGTCATAGGTGTCATCGAACAGCGCCTGGTAGAGGTCCCTCTGCACCAGGGGGCTGCCGTGGGTTGAGCTGAAGGCGACACCCAGCCGTCCGGAAACGATGAAGTCGTTGTCCAGACTTGCGCTCTCCAGGACCTCCTTGGCGACCTGACAGGCGTAATACGAAACCGGCCCCATGGTCTTACGATCCTTGCGCTTGAAATCATAATCAATGGGATAGTCCACGGAGCCGAATACCCCTGTGTCGATATATTTAGAGTACAAGGGGTCGTGCCTGATCTTCTTGACGCCGGACACCCCCTCGAGGAGATGTGCGACGATGGCATCTTTGCCGTGGCCGATGGGAGTTATGGCCGAGCATGAGGTGATGACGACTCTGCGGGTCATGAATTTAAACGCTTCCGGGGATGCGTACGCTTGCATCCATTCCAGGCTGAAAACCGTTTTTTAAATGCTTACACATAAGGATTCAAGGATTCCGACGGTCACGTGACGGTCATGTACGGGTCTTCGCAATCAATTCGATATAATCGAGAATTTGACTGATGGTTCGGATTTCCATGGCCTTTTTTTTCTCGTCCCTCGTCAGCTCCGTTTGAAGCAGTTTTTCAATTTCTCCCAAGAGTTCGATGGCATCGATACTGTCGAATCCGTGCACGTCCCTCAGGTCGTCGTCGATCCCGGGATCTTCGATCTCGAACTGTTCGCTGAAGATGTTGATGATTTCCGCTTTTATCTCTTCTCTGTTCATTGCGAAAACACCCATAATATAAACGCCCGGTCAGTTCAAATGGATTTTTCCTCTGCCGGGGTAAAAAAGGGCGAGAAATGGTACCATTGCAGGGGATACTGTTTCAATGCCGCTTCCAGTGTGTGTGCGTAAGATTGGACGGACCGGCGAATCGCATCCCTGCGTTCCGCCCGCGATCCTGACATCAGGTAATTGGCTTCGGACATGGTGAACCGGTATCCGCCGCCTTTTTCGCGAAAAGCGAAAAAGGTGAACAACGGCGCTCCCGACAGCAAGGCCAGCACATGCGGGGCCTCGGGCAGCAAAACATCGCGGTCTAGGAAGGCCGCGGGGACGGTCCGCTGGCGCCTGTTCCAGACCAAATCGCCGGTCATGGATACCACACCGCCGGATTCGATGAATTTGATCCCCTCGACCAGATCCATGAGGGACCCGCCGCCCTCGTCCACCGCAATGATCCGAATCCCGCTTCGAGCGAGCGCTTCTTTTTGCTCGCCCTCAATCTGTTCCTTCTGCCTCCTGCCCATGTAAAGCAACAGATGAAGATTATTCAGTTTTCTTTTTAACAGGTGCGCGGCCACCTCCCAGTTTCCCATGTGGGACATGAGCAGAACGGCGCCTTCACCTTTTTGAAGCGCCGCTTCCAAATGCTGCATACCTTCGGACCGGTAGGCAATCTCCCCGGTTTGCTGCAGCACGTATCGGTCCAGGTACACATGAGTGAAATGATGAAACTGCCGCCAGGCGCACCACAGATGGTACCATGCACGACGCGCCGGATACAACGCACGGTAGGTGCTCATACTGTTGCCCACCCGTCCGGGGAAAAACAGAAAATAACCGGTGGCCACAAACCAGGCAAACAGCCGAAATATCCAAACGCCCCACTTCCTGGATAGGCAGGTCACGATTCTGTAAAACAAGCCGCGCATACCGATATTGACATCTCCCCTGAAACGCCGATTGTCATTACAGCCCCAACAGCCGGGTGCATAATGGCCGTTTGCATCATCACAAAAAGATGGCCGCTTTATTCAACAACCGACGGGTAATCAACCGGGTGAACGTGTGTGTGTTCCGCATAAAATCGACAAAGGGGCGAAAGTGGGATACCCTCAACCGCCCCTTGGGATAGGTTACCATGACCGGCACTTCAATGATCGGCATCTTTGACCAGTGGGCTTTTACCAGGATTTCCAACTCAAACTGGTACCGCCCGGATGCAATCCTGAACGCCAGAGACTCCGGCAAGGGGTAGATCCTGAACCCGCTCTGGGTGTCGCTGATAGCCGGCCCCCCGGAAGCCCGTATCCAGAAGTTGGAAAACCCGCGACCGAAGCGGCTGGTCCAGGGCACCTCGCCGGCCTGCATGCCCTGCCGCGCGCCTACGATTATGGGCCGCCTGCCGTCGGGTATGGCCGCCATCAAGCCCGGCGCATCCTCGGGATGGTGCTGCCCGTCTGCATCCATGGTAATGGCCCAGTCCGCCACTTCCGCCGCCCGTTCGAACCCTGTCCTAAGGGCGGCACCCTTGCCCCTATTCATCGCGTGGCGCAGGACCTCGACGCCCTGCAGCGCTTCGAGACCGGCCGTGCCGCCATCCGTTGAACCGTCGTCAACGACAATGACGGGTATTGCGAGGCGACGCGCCCGTTCGACGATGCCGGCGAGCGTGGTTCCATGGTTGTAGACCGGAATAACCACCGCAAATGACCGGTTTTCTCGTTTTTTCACGCCGTCCTTATTTTCGGAAAAAGACCTCACGACGGTAAGAAGGCGATGGCCCAGGTTCCGGGTCCCATGTGTACGGCGGATGTCAGGGAGAGAGGCTGCAGCCTTATTTCGGCCCTGGGACAGCGTGATGAAATCTCTTTTCTGACCACGCTGTCTATCCATTCTCGGTTGTCTGAATACTCGAGCATGACAAACGGGGAGGCCTTGTCGTCGAAGGCTTCTTCGAACCGCTCCAGAGCGAATCTGAGCTGGCCCTTGCGGTTCTTTGTCGTCCCGATTTTTTCAACCCCTTCGGCCATGGGGCTGACGATCGGTTTGACGTGCAGAACATCGCCGAAGACCGCCTTGGCCCTGGGCATCCGGCCGCCGGCCGCCAGATATTTCAGGCGGTCAAGAAAAATGTATTCCCGGCAGGTGGCCACGGCTCGACGCGCAAAGGCCACCACCGCCCGGGCATCATCGTTGTTGACTGCATACCTGGCCGTGGCGATGGCGATCAAACCCAGCCGGCCGGACGCCGCCCCCGTGTCGATGACGGTCATGCGGCCCTCGGGATCGTTTTGCTTTTTCCAGTCCACGGCGACCTCGTAATTGCCCGTATAAACGGATCCCACACAGAGATAGAGCACGTGCCGAAACTGGTTGACCACTCGTTGGTAGTATTGATGGCGTTCATACACCGAGGCCTGGGATGTGGAAACCCGGGTGCCCCGGCGCATGGTCGTATAAAGTTCCTCGGGGGAAAAAATCGTTTCGGGCAACGATTTATTGCCCGCAACGATGTAGCTGTCCAGAAGGGTGAGGCCCAATTCCCGGGCATCTTCCCGGGTAACCGACCCGGCGGCATCCGTCATAATGTGGACGGCTCCCCGTTTCTGCACGCGTTTGAAATCCTTGATCTGGAATCCAATATCGTCATCCGCCCATTGAACGACCTCCCCGAGGGATTCGATCTGAATCCTGGCCTCCTTCGAACTGCCGACGTGCAGATGAACCTTCATGTAGTTCCTGTGGGGAATAACCACCACGCTTTCTCCCTTGTCGGCCAGCTTTTCGATGGTTTCCCTCATCTTCTCATTGTTCTGGATAACCGTGTCGATGCAATAGCCATCCTCGTCCTCCGCCTGATAGGAGGGCGCAATCTCAAGCATGCCCTCAAAGGTGGTGCGCACCGACCGATAACTGTTGTGCTGCCCGACAAGCCGTCGGAAAAAGGCTTCCAGAAACAGATACAATCCCAGGGCGCCGGAATCCACCACACCGGCCTTTTGCAACGCGGGCAAAAAATCCGGCGTCGTTCTGACGGATTGCTCGAGTACGTCGACGACCCGCTCCACATATTCGACGCTGTTTACAAATTCATTGCCGTTCATAAAGGCGACAAGGTTGTCCAATACGGTCAGCATGGTTCCCGGTACCGGCTTGCGTACGGCCTTTAAAGCATTGTCCCTGCCGAATGCCGCGGCCCGGGGAAGGCCGGCGAGCGAATCGGCGTCCAGAAGCCCTGAAAAAAACTGGGCTGCGATGTTTCCCGAGTTTCCCCTGGCCGACAGAAGCAGCCGGTATACCGTGTCTTCCAGATTGTCTTCCAGATAGCGTAAGGGCGTGAGGCTGGCGATCAGGTTGCGACCGGTGTCGCCGTCGGCGACAGGGTAAACATTGATGTCGTCCAGGACGTCTGACCAGGCGGCCACCCTTTCGACCCCGGTTATGAGTGCTTGCTTGAAATCAGATGTCATTACTAAAATCCAAGTGTTTTGCGGATATCGCCCGGTATCTCGAACAGAATCTCCGTTTCCGGATATTTCACGGCAACCTGTTCGCTTCTGCCCTTTGAGCACAGGGTGCCGTCGCCGTCCAAACGTATTTCGAAATCAACCACGATCTTGTAGTGCGCCTCCTTCACCGTGGCCTTGCAGGTGAACCGATCCCGGTAGCGCAGACTGACTATGTGCTTGGTGGATGTCTTTATGATCGGGAAAAGAATGTTGGTGTCCCTGTAATACACCACCGGGTCGAAACCCATCGCATGACAGAGTTCTTCCCGCGTCGTGTCGAAATACTTCAAGTAGTTGCCATGCCAGACCACCTGCATGGGATCCAGATCATAAAACGGTACGGTGAACTGCTTTTCATAACTTTTCATCGCCATGGATGCTCATTGTCCCCTATGGTTTCGCTTTGCCGAATCTTCCTCTATAGCATATTCCGGTGCCGGTTGAAATTCGTTTCAACATATTTTCTATAGCCCAACCCGATCAGGTATAGCATTGCCGTGCCATGATAGGATCATCGGCGATCAGGCCGTCCACGCCCAGGGCAAAGGCGCGCTCAGCGCTCTTTTGTTCTTTGATGTTGTAGGGGAATACGCGCAAACCGGCCATTTGCAGCGCCTTGACCGTCGCATGATCCAGGTAGGCGAGGTCGGGATGATATGAAAACGCTCCCAGCGATCTGCTTAGACCGACACTTTCTACAGGATGCGATCGCTCCGCAATGAGCGCAACCGGGATGGTCGCGTAGACCTGTTTGACCCGTTTTATCACCATCGGATCAAAGCTGGATACCAGCACACGCTCTTCCGCGTCGGCGTCCAGAACGTCTGTGAGAACCCCCTGTACAACCTTGCCTTTCCGCGCGGCATCCGTTGTCCGGTGCGATTTTATCTCTATGTTGATAACCACCCGGGTGTCGATTTTTTCCAGAACTTCCTTCAGTGTGGGAACCCTTTCCCCCGCAAACCCCGGATGGAACCAGCTCCCGGCATCCAACCGCTTAAGGGTTCCGAGCGTATAATCCGCCACGAATCCCCTTCCGTCGGTTGTCCGGTCAACCGTATCATCGTGCATGACCACAACCTGCCCATCCCGGGTCAAGGTCACATCCAGCTCAACAAGCTGGGCACCGGCGTCGACCGCTGCCCTGAATGACACCATGGTGTTCTCGGGATAGCGCGTCGGAAAGCCCCTGTGACCCATGATCAACGGCTTTTTAAATGTAGAAATATCCATATTGTTTCAAAACCACGTGCGTTGCGGAACCTTGTTTTGTAAAATAGTATACCAATTATAAATTTGCGACTATAGTGCCGTTTTTGTTGCTTGACAATCCTTAATCACACCGTGTAACCCGCTATGGTATGGAATCATTTCACGCCTTTCCACAAGCGCATAAAAAAAAGATCGACTACGTCCTGACCGATATCGATGACACCCTCACACTAAAGGGGCGGCTGCCGGCCGTCGCCTATCGTGCCATGGAGCGGCTGCACCGTAACGGCATTCAGGTCATACCGGTTACCGGGCGCCCCGCGGGATGGTGCGACCACATCGCCCGCATGTGGCCGGTGGCCGGTATTGTCGGTGAAAACGGCGCCTTTTATTTCCGTTACGATGAGCACGAGAGAAGAATGTTGCGCAGGTATTTCACCTCCGAAAAACAACGCCATGAAAATCACCGCAGGCTGGAGGAACTGAAAGACCGTATTCTTTCCCGGGTGCCCGGTTCGAGCATATCCGCCGATCAGGCCTACCGGGAGGCGGATCTGGCCATCGATTGCTGCGAGGACGTGCCGCCGTTGACCCGGGAAGCAATCGACACGATCGTCAAGATGTTCGAGGAAGCGGGCGCACAGGCCAAAGTCAGCTCCATTCATGTCAACGGCTGGTTCGGCGATTACGACAAGCTGACCATGACCAACATATTTTTCGAGGATGTTTTTTCCCTTGCGCTGGACCGGCACAAAGATCGCGTCATCTATGTCGGCGATTCACCCAACGACTGCCCCATGTTTGCCTTTTTCCCCCATTCCGTAGGCGTCGCCAACATTCTTGACTTCAAGGGGCGCCTGGATTGTGAGCCCTCCTGGATCACGGTCGCGAGCGGCGGACGGGGGTTCGCCGAAATGGCGGAGGTGTTGCTGTCTGCTTGAACCGCAAGGTGGCAGATATAATCTAACCTATTTCTCGGTGTCAACCAGGCCCTTTACAAACCAGCGCTGCATCATCAGCACCACCAGTATCGGCGGCAGCATGACGATCAGGGCACCGGCCAGGGCCACGTTCCAGTAGGGCAGGTCATCGGCCTGGGGTATCAGGTTCTGCAGCCCGATAACCGCCGTCATCATTTTCGGGTTGGTGGTTATCAAAAGCGGCCACAGGTACTGATTCCATCCGTACACGAACTCGATTACCACCAACGCCGCTATGTTGGTTTTCGAGAGGGGCAGCAGGATCTTTCTGAAAAAAACCATCGGTGAAGCGCCGTCCATTTTGGCCGCCTCGCACAGTTCCTCCGGAACCGTCAGAAAGAACTGACGGAACAGAAAGGTACAGGTGGCCGATGCCACCAGAGGCAGAATCAACCCCTGATAACTGTCCAGAAGGCTCAGGTCCAGGTTGACCTCTATGTCATGCCCTGCAATCCAGGCGGCAATCCCATCCAGGTGCAGCGCCGACCATAGAGAATTGAAGGGACCAAACAGGTTGGCGGCGATCTCGTATGTGGGCAGAATCCGGACCTCAACCGGCAGCATCAGGGTACAAAATACCGTTACGAAAGCAACCGTCCGGAACCGATAGTCGAAATAGACAATGGAAAAGGCACCCAGCATGGATACGATGATTTTACCGATGGTGATCCCGGAAGCCATAATGAACGAATTGACAAGCTGGGTTCCCAGATCTCCCTTTTCCCAGGCAGCCTGAAGATTGGCCGCTAACTGGTCGCCGGGGATCAACGGCATGGGTACGCGCGAGACCTCATCGATGGGCAGCGTGGCCGCTATCACCGCATAGATGATGGGAAAGCCGACGATCAAGATCCCCAGCATCAGTAAAATATAGGTAGCGGTATCCAGTATCGGTGTTTTTTCTACCATTTGCTCACAATCGCATTAACCGGAGAACCGCTATCCGGTGTATTGAACCTTTCTTTCCACATATTTGAACTGCAAAACCGTTATCAAGATGATCAACAGCATCAAAACGATGGACTGGGCGGAAGACGAGCCCAGGTTCAGGCCGATAAATCCGTCCTGGTAAACCTTGTAAACCAGAATATTCGTGGCCCCGCCGGGGCCGCCCTGGGTCACCGTGTGGATGACACCGAAGGTTTCAAAAAACGAATAGATAATGTTCATGACGGTTACAAAAAACAGGGTAGGGGACAAAAGCGGCAGCGTGATGGACCAAAAGCGCCTGAACGGATTGGCACCATCCATGGCGGCCGCCTCGATCAGGGATTTCGGAACGGACTGCATACCGGCCAGAAAAAACACGAAATTGTAGCTGATCTCCTTCCATGCACTGGCCATCACGACCATGACGAGGGCATCGCCTCCCCTGAGCACCGGGTTCCAGTCGATCCCGAACCAGCGCTTGATGGCCAACGCAACGATGCCGTAGGAGGGATGCAGCAGGAACAGCCATAAAATTCCGGAAATCGCCGGGGCCACGGCGTATGGCCAGATCAGCAGCGTCCGGATCAGGGCCTTGGCTTTTAACGCCCGGTTGGCCATGGTAGCGATGAAAAGGCCCAGGGTTATGGACACAAAGGCCGTGGAGGCGCTGAACAGCAAGGTCGTGACCACCGAGCGAAGATACAGCGGATCCTTGAACAAAGCGATAAAATTGTCAAACCAAACAAACGTGTTGTGCAGGCCAAAAGGATCGCTGAGCATAAATGACTGCATCAATCCCTGGGCGGCCGGCCAGTAAAAAAAGGTCGCCGTAATCAGTATCTGGGGCAGGATCAACAGATACGGTAAAAATCTCGATTTGAAAATGGATCGTTTTATCATGCGGCTTGAAGGCAGTTGCAGTGTTTCCCCCGGTATGGAGGAAACACTGCATTGTTCATCGGAGTTGAGCGGTTGCCAAGCTACTTATACGTTTTTTCGAACTCCCTGAGTTTCAGATTGCTGCGTTTCACGGCGCTGTCCAACGCTTCCTGAGGTGTTTTGGTATCATTCCAAACGAGCTCCAGTTCCTCGTTGATGATGTTTCGGATCTGAATGAAGTACCCCAGTCGCAGGCCGCGTGAGATCTTGGTCGGATCACGACGGGTCATCTGATGGATGCCGACCTCCTGATAGGGGTTGGCATCGAAATAGCCGACATCCTTGAGGCTTTTGTATGAGGTCAGGGTGATGGGAAAATAACCGGTTTCCATATGCCAGAACCCCTGCATCCTGTTGGTGGCCAGAAAGGCTAAAAAGGCGGCCACGCCTTTGTACTCTTCTTTGCTGTGTCCCTTTAGAACCCAGTTGGACGCCCCGCCGATGATGGAGTTCTGGGGTTCTTTCATCCAGGATTCCACCGGGAGGGGAGCGACGTCCCACTTGAAGTCCTTGACCGCTTTTTTCAGTTTGGCAATGCCGCTGATGGAATCGATATAAAGGCCGGCATTCTGAGCAATGAATTCCGCCTTGGGCCCCTGATATTTCTGGCCACCGTAAAAAAAACGTCCATCGGCCATCCATGACTTCAAGCGGGCGATGTGATTCACCACCTTCTCGTTATTGATCAACAATTCACAATCCAACCCCTCGTATCCGTTGGCCTTGCTGGCAAAGGGAATGTTGTGAATAGCGCTGTAGTTTTCGATCTGCGTCCAGGACTGCCAGGCCGTCACCAGTCCACCGGGAACCCCCGATTTCACTAGTTTTCCCGTTATTTCGGCCATGTCGTCCCAGGAGATCGGCTTCGTCTTGGACAACAGGGGGATGCCCGCCTTTTTAAACAGATCGACGTTGTAATACATAACCGGCGTCGAAGAATTGAACGGCATGGACATCAAGTTGCCGTCAGCGTTCATGTAATAAGACAGCACCGGCTGAAGGTAGTCTTTCCAGTTTATATCGTACCCCATATCCTTCATCAGTTCATATACCGGGTATATCGCTCCGGAAAGCATCATGGTCTGGGTGCCGACCTCGAAAGACTGAAGAATGTGGGGTTGTTTATTCGCCCGGATAGCCGCCACACCGGCATTGACGGTTTCGTCGTAGTTGCCCTTGTTGGTGCCGACAACAACGTACTTGTCCTGAGACTCGTTGAATTGCTTGATCATGTAGTTGCACACCTCACCTCGTGCACTTCTCATGGCATGCCACCAATGGATGGTAATCGGTGCTGCCGCAACCTGGCCGGCAAAAAATATCACAATGGCCAAACACATCAATACGGTTACAGATCGACGCTTTTTCATAACACATACCTCCTTTGGTTGATGTTGGCGCATATCCTTGAAAAGCATTCTCATTACATCACCTTCTTCTCCATTTAACCTAGTTATTTTCAAACATGGGTGGAGTCAAGGGTTATTATCCCGCTTCGCCGCGCCGGCAACATTTAAATAAAAGCATCCTGGCGGATTAAAGAAAACTTGACTTTGGAATGCAAAACATGATCAATTTCATGGATGTGCATGATACAGTATTCGCCATAATATCCTGCATATTTCTTAGGCGTTACGGTTCTCATCATCGCCTGTCGCAATCATCGCCCAAAGGATCGGAAATGCCTGAATTGAGCAATTTTCGGGCTTGCCGCAGACGCAGGGAATTTGAAACGCTCAACTTGAGAAGTGGTGTCCTGTATGGCAAAAGTTATTCTTGAACATGTGACCAAGGCGTTCGGTAAAACCGAAGTGGTCCACGGCATCGACCTCGAAATAGCGGACCAGGAGTTCGCGGTATTGGTAGGACCGTCGGGGTGTGGCAAATCGACGGTGCTGAGAATGATCGCTGGCTTGGAACAGATTACTGGTGGACGCATAGAGATCGGCGACCGCATCGTCAATGATGTGGCTCCGAAAGACCGAAGCGTGGCCATGGTTTTCCAGAATTACGCCCTGTATCCCCACATGAATGTATTCAACAACATGTCATTCGGACTTAAACTTCGAAAAACACCCAAATCCGAAATCGAAAAACGCGTTAAGGACGCCGCCCACATTCTCGGTCTCGAAGATCTTCTGATGCGCAAACCGTTCGAGCTTTCCGGAGGGCAACGGCAGCGGGTGGCCATGGGACGCGCCATCGTCCGCAAACCGTCCGTGTTTCTGTTCGATGAACCGCTTTCGAACCTGGATGCCAAACTGCGCACCCAGATGCGCACGGAAATAAAGCGACTTCATCAGAACGTCCAGTCCACCATCATATACGTCACCCATGATCAAGTAGAAGCCATGACCCTTGCCGACCGCATCGTCGTCATGAAAGATGGAAATGTCGAACAAGTCGGAAAACCGCTCGACCTGTTCGAAAAACCGGACAACACCTTTGTCGCCGGTTTTATCGGAACCCCCCCCATGAATCTGGTGCCGGCCCGGGTGGTATCCGACCAATCCGGCCTGTCGCTTCAATTCAACCCGGACATACGGCTTCCCATTCCTGAAAAGACAAACCACCAGGTCAAAGATGGGATGTCGGTTATCGTGGGACTGAGGACGGAAGATCTCACCATCGATAACGGCAACCACGGCTTTCCCGATGACTGGAAGATCAGCGGCATCGTCGAAGTGGTCGAGCCCCTCGGCGGAGAAACCATTATGCACATGGATTTCGGAGGTGTTACCTTCATCGCCAAAAGCGAAGGGCGGCGCATCATTCGCCCCGGCGAAAAGATCCATATCGCCATGAACCTGGAACACCTGCATGTGTTCGATGCAGCGTCATCCCTTTCGATATACTGATCTAAACAGAAAAACCACTATGCAATCACCACAAACAAGGAGGATATGATGCAAGTAACCGTAACCAAATCCAAGACCCTGAAACCCAGACCGGATGAATCCAACCTCGGTTTCGGCACCATATTCACCGACCACATGTTCAACATGGACTACAGCGTTGAAAAGGGCTGGCACAATCCGAGAATCGAACCCTATGGCACCATTCCCATGGACCCGTCGACCATGGTGCTGCACTACGGCCAGGGCGTCTTCGAAGGCCTGAAGGCATACCGCACCGACGCGGGTGGTGTGCAGCTTTTCCGCCCCCTGGACAACTTCAAGCGCATGAACCGCTCGTCGAAGCTCCTCTGCATTCCCGAACACGACGAAACGCTCGCCCTGAAAGCCCTCAAACAGCTGCTTGAAATCGAAAAGGACTGGGTGCCCGGCCAACCGGGAACCAGCCTCTACATTCGGCCAACCATCATCGCCACCGATCCTTTTTTGGGGGTGCGCGCTTCCTTTACCTACCGGTTCTTCATTATTTTGTCACCGGTGGGCGCCTACTATCCGGAAGGATTCAATCCCGTAAAGATCCTGGTTTCCAAAGACCATGTTCGGGCCGTAAGGGGAGGCGTCGGCGAAGCTAAAACGCCGGGAAACTACGCCGCCAGCCTGCTGGCCGGGGAAAAGGCCCACGAGGAAGGCTACACCCAGGTCCTCTGGCTGGACGGTGTGGAAAAGAAATATATCGAGGAAGTCGGATCCATGAACATCTTCTTTGTTATCGACGACGTCATCGTAACGCCCATGTTGAGCGGGAGCATCCTGCCCGGCATCACCCGCAATTCAGTCATCCAGCTGGCCGACCACTGGGGCTTGAAGGTCAGTGAAAGAAAAATCAGTATCGACGACGTCATGCAGGCTCAGGCATCCGGAAGCCTGACCGAAATATTCGGCTCCGGAACCGCAGCCGTTATCTCGCCGGTGGGTGAGCTCAAGTACGGCGATAAGGTCATTCCCATTGGCGACGGCGGTGTCGGACCCATCGCCAAGCGCCTTTTCGATGCGATCCAGGATATTCAGTACGGCAAAATCGAGGATCCCATGGGATGGACCGAACCGGTGGTGTAACGATTAACGCCAAAAAACGTTAATCGCGAGAATCGAAACCCTGAAAGCCTATGTTAAACCGTAAAAGCCCTCTGGCGGCATTTGTAGAAAAAATGACGGCGGCGGATATCGCACCTTCGGTTATCGCCACGTTTTCCCATTACTACCAACAGATCGCCGATGGCGAGACCGGGCTTGTGCCCGAAAAAGACCTTGCACCGGTAGCCACAGAAGAGGTGCCGGCATTGGCGGACCTGTCCCGATACAGGGATGCCGGCAAAAAGGCCCTGAAAAATGCGGCCGCTATCATCCTCAACGGCGGCCTGGGCACCAGCATGGGCCTCACCGGCGCCAAATCACTTCTCGAGATAAAAAACGGCCTGTCGTTTCTTGAGATCAAGCTGCGCCAGGCCGAAATGAGCGGGGTTCGTCCGGTGTTCATGAACTCCTTCAACACCCACGCGGATACCCTTGCAACCCTCGCGCGCCTCCGGCCGGCAACCGCCCCCTACTATTTTATTCAGAATAAATTCCCAAAAATACGGCAGGCCGATCTGCGTCCGGCCACCTGGCCCCAAAACCCCGACATGGAGTGGAACCCGCCCGGCCATGGCGACATCTATTCCGCCCTGCATGGTTCCGGATTGCTCCAAAAACTATTGGACGAAGGCATTGAATACGCCCTGATTTCCAATTCCGACAACCTTGGCGCCACCCTGGATCCCGTGCTGCTGGGCTATGTTGCCGACAACCATTATCCCTTCATGATGGAGGTCGCCCGGCGGACGCCGGCGGACCGGAAGGGCGGCCACATCGCCCGTCATAAAAAGGGCAACCTTATTCTGCGGGAAATTGCCCAGTGCCCGCCGGATGAGGTCGAGGCGTTTCAGGACATTCGGCGCTACAGTTATTTCAACACCAACAACATCTGGGTGAACCTGGTCCATTTAAACGCCCTGATTCAGGAACACGGAGCCGTCTATCTGCCGATCATCCTGAATCCCAAAACCCTCGATCCCCGAGCTGCAGACAGCCCGCCGGTATTTCAGATTGAAACCGCCATGGGAGCGGCCATCTCTCTTTTTCAAAACGCGGCCGTCGTTCAGACCACCGACACCCGTTTTTTTCCGGTAAAAACATGCAATGAACTTCTGGTTATACAGTCCGATCGATATCAACTGACGTCGGACTACCGCATCGTCGACAATCGGAACAGCCCCCCCGGTCGCATCCATATTCATCTCGATCAGAAATATTTCGGAAAAATAGACATGTACCACGATCGGTTCGGCAAAGGAATTCCCAGCCTTGTCGCCTGCGAATCCCTTGAAGTAGAGGGCGATGTTTTCTTTGAAGCCGATGTGCAGCTGCAGGGCCGTGTCGTCATCCGAAACCGAACCGGTGCACCGGCTACCATCAAAAAGGGAACCGTCATCGAGGGTGAGCTTCTGTTATGAATCCTTGGTGGACAATTTATTTGAAAATGCTTATATTGTTGTTGATAAAAGGGCGTCATTCGGGACCGAATGGCGCTGAAACCGTAAATGGTTGCTGATTCATTGCCTGCGTTCGCATGTCACCGATTCCATCCACACCGCATACCTTCCCGTTGCAGGCAACCGGAAGTATGTATCTTGGAGGTGTAATGATGAAAGTCCGCTTCAAAAAAATTCTCTGCACCACGGACTTGTCGGATCTTTCCAACACATCCATCACCTACGGAATGGCTCTGGCCCAGGAATTCAACGCCAAGCTGTTCGTCGCGCATGTTGTGGATCTGACATCCGCCGTGGCTTACGGCGAGGTGCTGTTCGCGCCCGCTGAAATTCAGGAAAAAACCGTCGTTTTTGCAAAGGAGCAGATCGAAAGCCAGATGCGGAATGCTTCCTGCGACTGGGAGACCATCGTTCCGATCGGCCACCCGGCCGATGAAATATTCAACATCGTGGAAACACAGGGCATCGACCTGGTTATTTCAGCAACCCATGGGCGTACCGGACTGAAGCGCATTGTTCTCGGATCCGTTACCGGCAGGTTAATGCGGTCGCTGCCGTGCCCCTTCATGATCGTCCGGAGGAAGGAAAACCAAACCGCATTCTTCAAGCGGATTCTGATCGGATGCGATTTTTCACAGGATTCCAACCTGGCTTTTGAGTATGGACTCAGTCTGGCCCAGGAATTTCAATCGGAGCTCCATCTGGTGCATGTCATGGAAACCGACGACTACAGGGATTTGCTGAAAAACGGAAAAGAAGCGCAATCCGAATCGAAGGAGCAGGAAGAATCGCGGGAAAGGATGCGGCAAATGCTGCCGGCGGAGTCCTACAACTGGTGCCAGCCGAAACTTGTTTTACTGGCGGGGCGGCCCTTCGAGGAAATCACAAAATACGCCCTTTTTAACCACATCGACCTGATTGTACTGGGCATCCGCGGGCACAACCTCATCGAAACCCTGTTTGCCGGATCCACCACGGACCGTGTTTCCCGTCAATCGCCCTGTCCGATTCTTTCGGTCTGCCCGGTACCGTGAAAGGCTTTTCCCGTCACTCCCTGACTATCGATTACCTGTTTTGATGCCATGGCTCCTCATCTGCGACTGACCCAAAAGCCCCTGCCCGGAAACCATGTAAGCATGGTCCAGGGAGACACCCTTGAAATTACGCTGGAAAGCGCCCCCCCCGCTAAGGGCGGCGCCTGGCTCCGCACCAACGTCGGTCATGCCGCCCCCGGACGGGACGCAATCATCGCCCATGTGGACGACAACGCGCCCCTGTTGGGCCGCGACTGGTTCGATATCCCCATGCAGCGGTTGCCCAACGGTTGCCATTCGATTGTATTGGGATTGTCCGAAGTCGGCCACTTTCAGGCCAAATGCTTCCTGCTCCCTGAGAATACGCAGGAACCGTTGTGGCCTTCAGGCGAGAACCTGGTCATCAACGTCGGACCTGCCGACACCTGCTGCGGCAACACCATCTACAATGCTTTCGTCCGCCTTTTCGGACCCAACAAACACGGGCCGGCGCACGCGAAAAACGCCTATGCCGAAACCATAAAAGCCCTGGACCAGGCCGGTTATACCATCATTCCACCCTCCGGTACCTTTCGGAGCCTGATATCCGACCTGGATTTCATTATCGGAACCCTGGGCTGTAGAATCATCCAACTGCTTCCCATTCATCCCACGCCGACAACCTACGCCCGCATGGGGAGATTCGGCAGCCCATACGCCTCCTTGAGTTTTACGGCCGTTGACCCCGCGCTGGCGGAATTCGACCCCAAGGCGACACCGCTGGATCAATTTCTCGAGCTCGTGGATGCGGTGCACACCCGCAACGGAAAGCTCTTTCTGGATATCGCCATCAACCATACCGGCTGGGCCGCCAGCCTGCATGCCACCCACCCACACTGGCTGGCGCGCACCCCGGAAGGGGAGATCGAAGTGCCGGGCGCATGGGGTGTCACCTGGGCCGACCTGACCAGGCTTGACTATCGCCATAAAGCGCTCTGGCAATTCATGGCCGAGGTTTTCATCACCTGGTGCAAGCGCGGCGTCGACGGTTTCCGCTGCGATGCCGGCTATATGATTCCCTTACGCGCCTGGCAGTACATCATCGCCCGTGTCCGCAACCAGTTTCCCCAAACCTGCTTTCTCTTAGAGGGGTTGGGTGGAAAAATAAGCGTTACGCGCGACCTGCTCAATCGCGCCAATTTCAACTGGACCTATTCTGAGCTGTTTCAAAATTACGAACGCGAACAGGTGGAAACCTATTTGGACCAGGCCCGGGACATATCGCAAAGCGATGGGTTGACCGTTCATTTTGCCGAAACCCACGACAACAACCGGCTGGCCGCCAATTCGCACACCTATGCTCGCATGCGAACGTCGCTCTGCGCGCTGCTTTCGTTTCAGGGCGCCTTTGGGTTTTCCAACGGTCTGGAGTGGCTTGCCACGGAGAAAATCAATGTTCACGAGGCAACCTCGCTCAACTGGGGCGCCGGCGACAATCAGGTGGATCATATCCGGCGGCTCAACACGATCCTTAAAACACATCCCTGCTTTGACCACAAAAGCCGGTTTGTATCCATCCACCCCGAAGACCGCCGCTGCATCGGGATGCTCCGGCATCATCTCCCCTCGGGTAAGAATCTGCTCATTCTGATCAACCTCGATGACAAGCATGTGACGATGGCACGATGGTTGCCTGCGCAACATCGAGCGACGGGCGCCCTTTACGACCTTTTGAGCGACCGCCGGATACGGCTCGGCCGTGCGGGAGATAACTGGGAAATCGAACTGGCGCCCGGCGAGGCGCTTTGCCTGAGTGCCGATCGAGACGACTTGCAGCGGTTGGAATCCAGCGAAAACCGTCATTTGAACCTGCCGAAGCTGATCGTCCGCCAAACCCTGCGCGCCAAAGTTCTCGCAATCTTCAGGGCAATCGGTTACGGCGACGACCTTCGCGGGGTGGATGTGGACGACGAAGCCTCCCGTTTGGAGAACGATCCGCTCTCTTTTTGCAAAAAACTGAACCGAAACAGCGAGGAATCCCGGGTCATCACCTGGACATGGCCGCGTGATATTCGACGGGAAGTCATGCTGCCGCCCGGCCATTTTCTCCTGATTCAGGCACCAACACCGTTTCAATGCCGGCTACTGACATCTGACGATACCGTTATCTTCACGGAAAACGGTTTCGAGTGTACCTCGGGCATCTTCTTTGCCCTGGTCTTGCCCACGGCGGCACCCCAAAAGCATACCCGTCAACGTCTTCACATCGCCCTTTTTGAAAAGCGTGGTTGCGTACACCAAGAGGCCCCGATTCTGTACCTTTCCGACGCCGAAACGGCGAGCGTCCAAACCATGTTCCGCAAGGAAAACGCCACGGAGGCCAACCGGCTCGCGCTCGGTACGAACGGTATGGGATCCATGATGCGCGCGCATGTGGTAGAGTGGGACCGTCTCGACAGCCGCTATGACGGCCTGCTGGCGGCCAACCTGGATGAACGCTACCCGGTTGACCGTTGGATGATGCTGGCCCGTTTCCGGGGATGGATCGTTTATCAGGGCTATTCACAGGCAATCGGGCCGGAAACCCTCGACAGGTCTTCCTTTACCTATGCATCCACGGTTTTCTGGCATCACAAGATCCCCACCGGAAACGGCGAGCACATCGAGCTCAGCCTCTGTTTAGAAATGATCGACGGAAAAAACATGATCCGCCTGAGCCTGTTTCGCCACCCGACCAGTGGTCGCTACGACCGTTTGAGCGATGCAAAGGCGGTTACCGTGATTCTGCGGCCGGATATCGAAGATCGGAATTTCCACGATACGACCAAAGCCTATACCGGACCGGAAACACAGTGGAAAAACAGTGTTTCACCCTCTGAAAAGGGCTTCGTTTTTCACCCTCACCCGGAACGCCGAATGCACGTCGACATGCAGAAGGGGCGCTTCATCCATCAGCCGGAATGGCAGTATATGGTGTCGCGCCCAATCGAATCGGAACGGGGGCTGGACGCCGATTCGGATCTATTCAGCCCGGGTTACTTCACCGCCGGGCTGCTGGGTGGAGAAACCCTGAGTGTGGTCGCCGCAATCACCCGGAACCCGGATGAGGCCCCAGCGACTGCCGGCGCTCCTTTGACTGCCGATCCTCCCGATTTCTACAGTCAACTTAAAAGCTCCCTTCCCCTGCCGGACGCCTTGCAAAAGGCCCTCGATCAGTACCTTGTCAAAAGGAACGGCCTGAGCACCATCATTGCGGGATATCCGTGGTTTTTAGACTGGGGCAGGGATACCCTGATCGTCGCCCGCGCCCTGGTTGCAGTTGGAAAAACGGATGCCGCCAAATCCATTGTCAAACAATTTGCCGGGCTCGAAAAAGGCGGTACCATCCCCAACATGCTGCATGGAGCGGATTCAGGCAACCGCGACACATCGGATGCACCCCTTTGGCTGTTCACTCTCTGTTCAGACCTGGCCGCAACCGAAGACGGACCCCGGCTTTTTGAGATGGATTGTGCCGGAAGACCGTTGCAATTGGTACTGAGCTCCATGGCGCGAGCCATGATGTCCGGAACGCTCAACAACATTAAAATGGATTCCGAGTCGGGCCTGATCTTCAGCCCTGCGCACTTCACCTGGATGGATACCAACCACCCGGCATGTACCCCCCGGCAGGGGTATCCCATCGAAATACAGGCGCTTTGGCATGCCGCCCTGGCACTGCTGGCACGGATCGACCGCACGGACGAACGCTCGAAATGGCGGGATTTGTCCGCGCGGGTAAGCCATTCCATACAGGAACGTTTTTATCTACCTGAAAAAGGCTATCTTTCCGATTGCCTGCATGCGGCTCCCGGCATGTCCGCCTTCGAAGCGACCCCGGATGACGCCCTGCGGCCCAACCAGCTGCTGGCCGTCACCCTGGGAGCCGTCGGGGAGATAGCCATCGCAAAAAAGATCCTGTCAGCCTGCGAAGCTCTGCTTGTCCCGGGCGCCATCCGCAGTCTCGCCGATCAACCCGTGCATCCGCCCCTCGAAATTATTGACCGGCAACAGCGGATCAACACCCTTGAAACACCTTATCAGGGCCGTTACCAGGGGGATGAAAACACCAGTAGAAAGCCGGCCTACCACAACGGTACGGCATGGACCTGGTTGTTTCCCTCCTACTGCGAAGCCTGGTACCGAATTTACGGTGAAGCCTCGAAGGCAACCGCATTGGCCTGGTTGTCCAGCAGCACCCGCCTGATCAACAGCGGCTGTGTGGGACATGTTCCGGAAATCCTGGATGGCGACGCTCCTCACAGGCAGCGTGGATGCGATGCCCAGGCCTGGGGGGTCAGCGAGCTCTTGCGGGTGTGGACCCTGATCGAGAAAGGTTGAACCCCGACAGCAAGCGCATCATCGGTGCTGTCTACCCCAAAATGATTTAATTGCCAGCCGGTGCCACGCCTTAATATTGTAGACAGGTTCACGCATCGTCATGGGCCTCGATCCTTCGCCCCATCCCTATTTCTAATTTGCATTCTTAATAAAACCGTTCTATGGTTTCCTCTGTTGTGTTGCTTGATCGATGACACCATGTGAGAAAACGGCTGGTCTGCTGACCGGTCCGTCACCAATCCATTTGGAAACAGCGAAAATTCCGCGGTTGTCGTATAATCAGGGTGAACACTTGAATCCACATGAAAAAGGAATGAAATAAATAATGAACGGATTGCAAACCTATCAGGTGTTTCCGGCGATCCCGGAACCGCTCACGTTTTTGGAAACACTGGCCAGGAACTTATGGTGGTGCTGGCATATCGACGCCATAGAGCTTTTTCGCCGCATCAACCCCTCGCTTTGGAGGCAATCGGGCCGCAACCCCATTCTTTTTTCGACCCTGGTGCCACAAACGCGGCTGGATGAGCTGGCCAAGGATGAGGGATATCTGGCGCACCTGGAACGCGTTAAAAGAAAATTTGACGCCGAGGTGCCCGCTGAAAACAACATCCAGGATATTGACAGAGAGATCGCCTATTTTTCCATGGAGTACGGCCTGCACGAAAGCCTGCCGCTTTTTGCTGGCGGCCTTGGCGTTCTGGCCGGCGACCACCTCAAAGCTGCCGCCGACAAGCAGATGCCGCTCGTGGGGGTGGGATTGCTCTACCGCCAGGGGTATTTTCATCAGTACCTCAATAAAGAGGGGTGGCAACAGGAGGAATATCCCGACACCGATATTTTCAATTTGCCGGTTTCCCGGGCCAGGAATAGTGCCGGCGATGTGATCCAGATATCCGTGATCGGCCCCGATGGGGAAATCCGTGCGATCGTCTGGAAAATATACGTGGGCTGCATTCCACTGTTACTGCTGGATACGAACATTCCCGAAAACCCGGTCGAAGTGCGCAACATTACCGACCGGCTCTACGACGGTGATCCCAATAAACGGCTGGCTCAGGAGGTTCTGCTGGGGATCGGCGGCCTGCGGGCCCTCGAGGCCGTCGGCATCACCCCAAAGGTGGTCCACATGAACGAAGGACACTCGGCCTTCTGCGGGTTGGAACGACTTTGCCAGGTGAGAGCTTCCTACAACATCAGCTTGAAGGAAGCGCTGGAAATCGTGCCGCGAACCACCGTTTTCACCACCCATACGCCGGTGGCGGCCGGCCATGACGAGTTTCCAAAAAACCTGGTCGAACCCTATGTAAGGCCCCTCCAGGAATGCCTCGGCGCCACGTCGGATGAGATCATTGCATGGGGCCAGGCCAATGGGGTCGGCGCCGACGCTCCTCTCTCCATGTTCGTACTGGGCCTGCGCCTGTCGCAGTATCACAACGGGGTCAGTGAACTGCACGGGAAGGTTGCCCGCAAAATGTGGTCGCATGTCTGGCCGGGATGGCCGGTGGATGAAGTTCCGATCCACCATGTCACCAACGGCGTGCACTCCCCTTCCTGGGTTTCCGTCGAAAATGCCCAGCTGTTCGATCGTTACCTGGGGCCGGAATGGTATCTCCACCTGAACAACCCTGACGTTTTCTACGGCATCGACCAGATCTACGACGAAGAATTGTGGCAGGCACGGCGCATGAGCCGTACCCGGTTGATTCGCTCCTGTCGAGAACTGCTGGTGAAGCAGTATGCCCGTCGCAACGCCCCCTTGGAAATGATGGAAGCCGCCGAGAACACACTGGATCCGGATGTGTTGACCATCGGTTTTGCCCGCCGATTCGCAACCTATAAACGCGCGACCCTCTTATTGAGGGATGTTGAGCGGCTCGAGGCCATGATCATGTCGGAAAGTCGCCCGGTGCAATTTATTTTTGCCGGCAAGGCGCATCCCAAGGACGACGAGGGCAAAGCCGTCATTAAAAAGCTGGTCGGTTTCTGCCGCAAAGCAGAAATAAGGCAACGGATCGTTTTTTTGGAGGATTATAACATCAACATCGCCAGGGATCTGGTCCAGGGCGTGGATGTCTGGCTCAATACGCCTCGCCGCCCGCTCGAAGCCAGCGGTACATCGGGTATGAAAGCCGCCGTGAACGGCGTTCTCAATGTCAGTGTCCTGGATGGTTGGTGGTGCGAGGGCTACAGCCCCGACACGGGCTGGGCCATCGGCCAGGGCGAAGAGTATCTGGATCATGAATACCAGGACCTGGTTGACAGCCAGGCCCTTTACAACATACTGGAAAATGGCGCTATCCCGGCGTTCTACGAAAGAAATAACGGGGACGCCCCTAATGGTTGGATCAAGATGATGAAGAGCTCTATGAAAATGGCCCTGGTTCAGTTCTGCACCCATAGAATGGTGGCCGAATACCGGGACCTCTTCTATACGCCGGCCCTCGAGATGCACGCCAAAATTACCGCTGATGGCGCCATAGAAGCCAGGAACCGGTTGGTACAAAGAGAACGTATCACCTCCCACTGGGACCGTGTGCAGGTTAAGCCGGTCGTAAAAAACCAGGAGGGGCCCTTCAGGGTCGGACAGACCATGCACATGACAACTGAGGTTAACTTAGGTGATCTACAACCTGGTGAGGTCGATGTAGAATTCTTTTACGGCAAAATGAAACCGGACGGTTCACTCTCTTCCGGACAAACGCAGCCCATGGTTGTTAGTGAAGAACTGGGAAACGGACGCTACCTGTACAGTGCAGAATTGACCTGTGATATTTCCGGTCGCTTCGGCTACACTGCCCGGGTGACCCCTGGAAACGACGACCTCCTGAAATTTACGCCCGGGCTGATCACCTGGGCCTAAACCCGTTGGCCGCGGGGGGTCCCAACTGAACGCCCTGCAGCCGGGAACCGTGATGTATTCGAGCAAGCTTGTAGGGAATGCGTGCGCTATAGCGGCTAAGGCACCGGATTCCAACCCTGGTCGACCGCCTGCGATCGAGGAGCCCGTAATCATTTATGGCTGAATCACCCAAAAATCCCCGCGTTCTCATCATCACTCCGGAAGTCACCTACCTTCCGGACCGTATGGGAAATCTGTCCAGATACCTCACGGCAAAGGCTGGCGGGCTGGCGGATGTTTCCGCAGCCCTGATCAGTGCGCTCTTCAACAGGGGGGTGGATGTGCATGTCGCGCTGCCTGATTATCGGGCCATTTTCAAAGAACACCTGGCCCCGTTTCTGGAAAAGGAACAGAATAAAATCAGAAACATCATGCCCGATGACCGGGTGCACCTGGCTTCCGACCGGGCCTTTTTCTACTTGAACCGCGTCTACTCCAGTTATGGTGGTGAAAACACGAAAATGGCCCTGGCCTTCCAGCGGGAAATCATCAACAATATCATTCCTCGTGTGGACCCGGATCTGATCCACTGCAACGACTGGATGACCGGGCTCATACCGGCCATGTCGAGAAAAGCCGGCATCCCTTGCCTCTTCACCATCCACAACGTCCACACGGTGAAAAGCCACCTGTCCCATATCGAAGACAGAGGCATCGATGCCGCCTATTTCTGGGAACACCTCTACTACGAGAACATGGCGGTCGAATACGAAAGCACCCGCGAATCGAACCCGGTGGATTTCCTGGTAAGCGGTGTGTTTGCAGCCCATTTCGTAAATACGGTCAGCCCCAGGTTTCTCGAAGAGATCGTCGAGGGCCGGCACGGGTTCGTTGAAAAACCATTGCAGCAGGAACTGACCAACAAGTGGCATGCCGGATGTGCAAGCGGTATTTTAAACGCTCCCGACCCTGCCTACAATCCGGTAACGGACCACCACCTCGAGCAAACCTATACGCCGGAAACCCATGCTGAAGCAAAAAGGACCAACAAGCGTGCCCTTCAAAAAATGCTGGGTCTGCTTCAGGATGAGACGGCGCCCCTTTTTCTGTGGCCCTCGCGGCTCGACCCGGTCCAGAAGGGATGCCAGCTACTGTCCGAAATTTTTTATGCCGTTTTGTCGCGCTATTATGACCAGAACCTGCAGATCGTTTTCATCGCCGATGGTGAGTATCAGAAACACTTCAGAGATATCGTCAACTTCCATCATTTTCACGATCGCGTGGCGGTCTGCGATTTTAACCAGGACCTTGAACACCAGGGATACGGCGCCTCCGATTTTATGCTGATGCCGTCCAGTTTCGAACCCTGCGGACTGCCTCAGATGATTGCCCCGATTTACGGATCACTACCCGTGGCTCACGACACCGGCGGAATCCACGATACGATCACGCATCTGAATCCCGACCGTGATACCGGCAACGGGTTTCTGTTCAAAAGTTATGACACCGGGGGACTGTACTGGGCGATCGAAGAAGCCATGCGCTTCCACAACCTGGAACCATCCATTAAAACCGCTCAGATCAAACGCATTATGACTCAGAGCCGGGAAACCTTCACCCACTCGGTTACGGCCGCCCATTACTCGGATCTTTATGAAAAAATGCTCCAGCGTCCATTGATTTAAGGCTTTAATGAATTCTATCGACGTATCACCGGACCGATTGCTCGAGATCGACCCCTATCTGAAACCTTATCACGAGGCTCTTACCCGGCGCCTTATCAACCATCGGACCGTCGAAGCGCAATTGTTGGCCCCGGGAACCGACCTGACAGCGTTCGCCCTCGGCCACGAATATTTCGGTCTCCATCGTGAAAAGGACACCTGGGTCTTCAGGGAGTGGGCGCCCAATGCAACGGCGGTCTACATCATCGGCGAAATGACCGCTTGGAGGGAATTGCCGGCATTTGCCCTGGAACGCATCGGTGCCAACGGCGTGTGGGAGATTCGACTGCCCCCCGGCGCGTTTTGGCACAAAGCCCTTTATCGTCTGAAAATTTACTGGAAAGGAGGAGGCGGCGATCGTATTCCCGCCTATGCACGACGGGTCTTGCAGGATCCCGATAGCCTTATTTTCAATGCCCAGGTATGGCACCCGGCCGCGCCTTATGTGTGGCAATCCGCCGTTCAAACGGTTCCCAGAAGATCAATTTATGTTTACGAGGCCCACGTCGGCATGGCCCAGGAAGCACTGAAAATCGGCACGTATCTGGAATTTAAAGATCAAATCCTCCCAAGAATCGTCGATGCCGGCTACGATACACTGCAGCTCATGGCCCTGCAGGAACATCCCTACTACGGCTCGTTTGGATATCACGTTTCCAACTTCTTTGCGGCATCTTCCCGTTTCGGCACGCCGGAAAACCTGAAAGCGCTCATCGATGCAGCCCATGCAGCGGGGCTTGCCGTTATTATGGACCTGGTTCACTCCCACGCGGTTTCCAACCAGGTGGAAGGCATCAGCTGTCAGGACGGTACCCTGTATCAGTATTTCCACGACGGTCCGCGTGGCTTTCACCATGCCTGGGATTCCCGGTGTTTCAATTATGCCAAACCCGAGGTCTTGCACTTTCTTCTTTCCAACTGTCGTTTCTGGCTGGACGAATACCGTGTTGATGGGTTTCGTTTCGACGGGGTCACCAGCATGCTCTATACCCACCATGGGTTGGAAAAAGCCTTTGTGTCCTACAATGACTACTTCAATTCGTCCGTGGATGAAGACGCCCTGACCTATCTCTGGCTGGCAAACAAGCTGATTCATGAGCTGCGCCCGGAAGCCATTACCATCGCCGAAGATATCAGCGGCATGCCCGGTCTCGCGTTTCCTATTCGGGACGGCGGCATTGGATTCGACTATCGCTTCGCCATGGGCGTTCCCGATTACTGGATTCGGCTGGTTAAAGACACCCAGGATGAGCAATGGCCCATGGGGGCTCTTTGGTATGAACTGACCAACCGAAGACCCGGTGAGAAAACCATCAGCTATGCCGAGTCCCATGATCAGGCCCTGGTGGGCGACCAGACGCTTGCCTTTCGCCTCATGGGAGCGGACATGTACGACCATATGCATCTGGACGACCGCCATATCAACATCGAACGCGGAATGGCCCTGCATAAACTGATCCGGCTGATTACATTGGCCTCGGCAGGCAGCGGTTATCTGAATTTCATGGGCAACGAGTTCGGCCACCCGGATTGGATCGATTTTCCGAGAAGGGAAAACGCATGGTCCTATCAATATGCCCGCCGCCAGTGGCATTTAGCGGACGACCCCCATCTAAAATATGCCGCACTCCAACGCTTTGACCGGAAGATGATAGCTCTCCTGAAAACGAACGATCTTCTGGAAACCCAGAAGATCGCTCTGCTTCACGAGCACTCCGAAGACAAGATTATCGCGTTCCAAAGAAAGGGGCTGCTCTTTGTATTCAATTTTCACCCGACCCGGTCGTTTAGCGATTACCGGATCAATGCGCCCGCCGGCAAATACCGGATGATTTTCGACAGCGATCGCAACGAATACGGCGGGCATGGGCGACTAACACCGGACCAGATTCATTTTACCTTGTCGGATCGAATGGGGGGCCGTGAGAATGAGGCCTTAAGCCTCTACCTGCCCAATCGTACGGCGGTGATTCTCAAACGGGTTGATGCGTGTCGAGACCACGTCGCGTAGCAGCGCCACATGGTGATATCACGCCTGGAACTTTCTCTTCCAGTCGAACTCGCGCGATGTTACCGTGTCCTCCATGCGCCTTATGCGCCGCTCCAAATTTCGAAAACGCCGTTTCAGGCGTGCGGCGGCATTGGCTCTCGAATTTACGTAGCTGTCATAAAACTCCGCCTCTGCTTCAGTTTCTATGGGCCGCACCGGTTCCGGCTTCATCACCAGCGAAGCGATGATGTATATGAATATCACCGGCCATATGCCGCTTACCAGTAGCATGGCGACCACGATCATGCGAACCCAAAACACCCTGAAATTAAAATAATCCGCCACCCCCCGGCAAACGCCGAGAACAACTCCCTTGCGGGAACGATACATCGGACGGCCATATCTGCTTTTCCATGCTTTCATTCTCTGTGATCCTCTCTACGGTTTTCCATCAGAATGGTTTCCAGGCTTTCCACGCGTTTTTCCATATCCAGCAACCCCTGGTACAACTCCTGAAACAGACGCGCTTCGTCGGCCTGGTCCTTTCGGCTGCGCCTCGACATGCCGCCGTGCCTGATGCGCATACCCATGAGAATGGTCCCGGCAATAATACCGACACTCAATACGATTCCGCCAAAAACAATGGCAACGATAAAAATTGCGGTCATGGTCGATCCATCCTGAAATTTTCTTCACATTCGCGAACAACCATTATTGCCGACTCTCATCTGATTAATCGATCCTACGTTCAATTCAGGTCGCCGTAAGATCCCCTGCTGCACGCTCTATCTGAAAAATCACGAGGGCCCGGGCTGTTTTTTTTCCTTCCTGGCCGTTTTCAACGCCGCAAGCTCTTTTTCAATATCACCGTCCACACTTAAATTGTCAAATTCTTCCTGCAGATTCATCTTTCTGCCGTAATTAACCAGATCCGCTTCGGCTTCCATGCGCTCGATCCTGTTTTCAAGGCTGTCAAAACGGTTCATGGATTCAAAATTGTCCATGCGCCGGATATCTTCCTGAGCCCGTCTTTTCCTGCGCGCCCGAATGTGCCGTTGAACGAGAAGACGCTGTTTTTCCCTGGCGTTCTGAAGTTTATCTTCGAGTTGGCGGATATCTTCCTGGTAATGAGTGACCATTTCTTCCAGTTCTTCCATCTCCTTTTTCATGGCAGCGGACATCTCGGCAAAGCGCCGCCTTTCACTTAAAGCCTCCCTGGCCAGATCGTCCCTGTCCTTGTCGACCGCCAGGCTGGCCATCTCCTGCCAATACGCCTCACGGTTGTCGGCCTCTTCCAGCCGCCGGCCGAGTTTCTTGCGATTGGCGATTACTCCGGCGCAAGAGGCTTTTATCTCCACCAGGGTGTCTTCGATTTCCCTGATCATTAATTTGATCAACTTTTCCGGATCTTCGGCCCTGTCCAGCATGGCATTGATATTCGAACTGACGATATCCCTGAATCGTGTAAAAATTCCCATTGTCCAACCCCCATCGTTTTCATCGGTCTTTTATGGAACTGAACTTACCAACAACGCTTGTCTTCTTTATTCTCCCCGGAGAAACGCATGCAGACATGAAGACGTGTTTTTTTGTTACAGCAGGTTTCATGCCAACGAGGACAAAGACAATCAACCAGTAACAATTATTGAAAAATATAGGGTTGCGCTCCCAATTGGTTTGTGGTAATTTAGACAATATTATAGTAAATAAAACCATTATCTGGTAAAAATGACCACTTCAAAATCATCCTCGTCTCCACTGGTGCCCACCGATGCCATCGGGCAATCGGAGGTATTTCTCGATTTTCAGGAAAAACTTTCAAGCGTGGCAAGGATTAACCGTCCGTTGCTGCTGTTGGGGGAACGCGGCACGGGAAAGGAACTGGCCGCCGCCAGACTGCACTACCTTTCGCTTCGTTGGCAGGAACCGTTTGTTGCCCTCAACTGTGCAGCGCTTTCCCCCACGCTCATCGAATCGGAGCTGTTCGGTCATGAAATGGGCGCTTTCACCGGTGCCATTCAACAGCGCAAAGGCCGTTTTGAGGCCGCCGACGGCGGCACCCTTTTTCTGGACGAGATCGGCATGATTCCACTGGAAACACAGGAAAAAATTCTTCGTGTCGTTGAATACGGTAAATTCGAGCGGGTGGGCGGATCTCGAGTTATCGAGGCGGATGTGCGCATCGTCGGCGCCACCAATGCAGATCTGATCGAACTTTCGCGCCGGGGAAAATTCAAGAGAGACCTCTTGGACCGTCTTTCCTTCGAGGTTCTTTTCCTGCCCCCTTTGAGGGAACGTCACGGCGATATACCTCTCATGGCCGACCACTTCGCCCGCAGGATGGCGTATGAACTGCAGTGGGAAAATACGCCATCATTCAGCCGGGAGATCATGGCTCTGCTCGAAAACCATCCATGGACGGGCAATGTGCGCGAATTGAAAAATGTCGTTGAAAGGGCGGTGTACCGTTCCCGAACACCGGTGATAACCCGTATTGATTTTGATCCTTTCGTTTCCCCCTATGCGCTCCAAAAAACCTCCCCTGGTGTCCAAAAAACCGACGCCGCGCCTTCTGCGAAAACGGAGGCCGTTGCAGGATATGAAGGCCTGCCTCTCAAAGAGGCCGTGCGAAAACTGGAGACAACCTTGCTTAAAAATGCCATGAATTCAACTCAATACAACCAGAAGAAGGCGTCGAAAAAACTGGGGCTCACCTACGACCAGCTCAGGGGGCTTTTACGCAAATATAAAAAAGAGATGTGATACCCATTCGAAAAAGGGCATCGCATCTCTTTTTTATTTTTCGCGGAACGCGTAGTAGTACGTCATCACCTTCTCAACATATGCTTCGGTTTCCTTGATGGGCGGAATACCGCGGTAGCGATCGACGATATTGGGGCCGGCATTGTAGGCCGCCAGCGCCAGGGGAAGTTGGCCGTCGTAACGCGCCAGCAACTCCCGGAAATAGAGCGACCCCCCCATGATGTTCTCGCGGGGATCGAAGGGGTCTTCGATGTTGAAGGCCTCCAGGTTTTCCGGCATGATCTGCATCAGTCCCATAGCCCCTTTTTTTGACACGGCTTCGGGGTTGAAGTTCGATTCCACCTGGATCATTGCCTTGATTAATGCAAAGGATATCCCCGCGGTGTAGGCGGCATCGGAAATAATGTGGTCGTATTTGGAAGTGGCGGCCTGTGTATTGGCGATTTTCTTCGGCTTTTCCTTCAAGTACAGTTTGTAATGCGAGGATGTGGGTGTATTGGTAAAATGAAGAATGCCGTCGCTGTCGAGATACATATATATGTCCGCAACAGCCGGTGTTGACAGTTGAAAAAGGCTCACGAGCAGGGTGACGGCCATGTATTTTTTCATGATTAGAACAATTCCAGTTGGGTATGGCCCCTTTTTTTTAAGGGGCTTTCGTCGATCTTACGGTAATTTTTCAGACCCTGCCGAATGTCGAACATAAATTTGGACGGCTCACGAGCTTCCTTTTTTCCAAAAACACTGCGTTTTTGGGCGTAGGATAGAAAAAGAGCCTGTTTGGCACGCGTCATGGCTACGTACAACAACCTGCGCTCTTCATCCTCGTCGGTCCCATGTTTCCCCTCACGCACAAATGGCACAAGGCCACGCTCACAGCCGCTAATGAAAACCACCGGAAATTCAAGCCCTTTTGATGCATGCATGGTCATCAGGGCGACTTTTTCCGCTCTCGAATCGAACATATCCGTATCCGTGTCCAGCGCCGATGCCAGGCACAATGCCTGTTTCGAGTCGTATTGTCCCGATGTAACAATGAAATTGTCCAACACATCCCTTTTTTTTGCATCGTTCGCCGTTTTTTCACGAATAGTGGTATTTATTAAAATATAATCGATGGTTTCCTGAAGATCACAGTCTTTCGTTTCCAAACGCATGCGCTCGAGCTTATCGATGAATTGCACAAATTTTAACTGGCGTTCCTTTTTCATCTGTTTCAGTGGAAAACGGCGAATATTTTTCAGGCTTTCGTCCAGGCTGAAACCGTTTTCAAAAGCCCAATCTCTCCACGTAGTCACGGTTTTACGACCGACCCCGGAGCCGGAATATTCGCAAACCCTCTCCACATCCAGGTATGATCCGATGCGGGACACTATTTTTAAAAAGGAGAGGAGCGCAAGAACGCATTTTTCCGAATAGGCCTCTTTTTTTGAGACGACCTGACAGGGAATTCCGGCCCGTTCGAAGACTTCGGCAAAAATGTTGCACTGGCGTGCGGTCCGCATCAACACGGCAAAATCGCCAAAAGAATAATCCGACGCGGTTGAATTGAGGTCCGTTTTATCGAAATCGATGGAATAAAAACCGACCCCGCCCACCATTTTTTCGATCTCCTTGCCGATGGTCACCGCTTCGCCCTTTTCATCGAAACAAGGCAATATCTCTATGTGTTCAGGGCCGTCTATCTTCGAAAACACGGTTCCGGTTCCCGCCGCCCGGTTTTCCCTTGCCGATCGTATCAACTGCTGGGATGCTTCGAGAACGACCCGAACGGAACGGTAATTCTGAGAAAGATTGATGGATTCAGCACCGGGGTAATCCCGGGTAAAACGATTAAAATACCTGACGTCCGAACCTCTGAATCCATAGATGGACTGGTCAGGATCACCGATGACGCATATATTGGCATCCGCGGGCGCCAGTTGCCTTATCATGCGATACTGGGCAAAATTGACGTCCTGATACTCGTCTATAAAAAGAAATCTATATCTATTTCGAATCGTTTCCTTCCGCGCCGGGTCATTTTCAAGGGTATTGACCACATTACATAAAAGATCCTCATAATCCCACAAACCCTCCCTTGAAAGCAGTTTCTGATAAAACGCGTAAACCCTCTGAAAATTTATCTCATCATCGTCTTTGATGCGACCGGGGGTATGGTGGGGGCCGCGGATGTGTCGCTTTTCCTGAGCGATCCTCTCAAGCAGTTCGGAAATATCGAATAATGCATCTGGATCCGATCGTTTCAACCAGCTGACCGCCCGCTCCAAAAAGTATCGACGTTCACTTTCGTCGACAACCCTGAAAGAATCATATGCCTCGTTTTCCGCCAACATCTGAACACAGAAGGCATGAAATGTCGCTGCCAAAGGCACTCTTTTTTCATCTTGCAGAAGGTGTTGCAACCGTTGACGCATTTCTTGGGCGGCTTTGTTGGTAAAGGTCAACGCCAATATTTGATCCGGCCCCGCCTGCCCGTTTTCAATGAGAGAAGCAATTTTGTGGGTGATGGTCAGGGTCTTGCCGGTGCCCGGACCGGCAACAATGATCATGGGGCCGTTTGTGTGGCGAATCGCCCGCTGCTGCCGGTCGTTAAGCGTTGGTGACGTTTTCACGACGCCCCTGCACCGGTTAGAACGCTTCTCAGGACCGTTTTTTTTTTGAAAAAAGATTCGTTCGCCCTCAGCAGCACCTTTCTTTTTTTTCACATTCGGCATTTTGAAAAGAGGTTTCTGGCCGAATAAAAATGCCCTTTCCTCCTTGTCGAAAATTTCTATTTTTCCGAATTCACCATCGAATCCGGGATCTATATTCACTTTTTTCCGGCGCACCCGCTGAATGGCTTCACTCAAATGGGGTAATTCGACACGTTCGAGATTCTCAAAGGATAAACTGTTTACGATCTTCAGTTCCGGACCCAGATGATCCAGCAGGCGTTCATAGTGATAGGACACCTTTTTGGTATTGGGTCCCACGCCCAGAAGCTCAGATAATATTTCTTCCAGTGGGATGATGCTTTGGTAGGGATGGCAAATCGAAGGCATTTGCCCCTCCAAACGGCTTGCCAGTTCTTCTACCCTGTACAGAACACCCAGCGTCATCGGCCTTTTGCACACCGGGCAGATGCCGGCTTTTTCCATGGTGCCGGCGGGCCATGAACGAACCCCGCATTTCCGATGCCCGTCAAGGTGATATTTTCCCTCCTCCGGATAAAATTCCAGCGTTCCTAAAAACCGATCGGGATCTCCCGATTCCATCGCCCCGCGAATGCTGTCGAACGACAAATCCGTGTCGAACCTATTGGCTTCCCTGCCCAGTTTGCCGGGCGAATGCGCATCTGAATTCGAAATGAGGGTCAAACCATCCAGAAATTTTACACGCCAGTTCATGGGAGGATCCGATGACAATCCGGTTTCAACGGCAAATATATAGGGGGTCAGATCTTCGAAACACGCTTCGACGGTATCAAAACCGGATTTAGATCCAAGAAGCGAAAACCAGGGAGTCCAGATATGTGCGGGTATGAGAAAATTTTTTTCCGAGGTTTCGAGTACAATTTCCAGCAGATGCTTGGCATCGAGACCCAGAATCGGCCTTCCATCGGAATGAACGTTGCCTATTTTTGCAAGTTCAGCGTTGAATTTTTTCGCGATATGTAAATCAGGAATAAATATAAGGTTGTGATTTTTTCTGGTTTTTCCATTTTTCTTATATATGTTGCTTATTTCACATGTCAGTATGAAACGGATATCGTCACGGCAGGATTTTGGAATGTGGCGTTCCAGCGATGAAGCGATATCTTCCTTTAATTTAAAAAGACCATCCTCCGCGGGCGTTAGTTTGGCTTCTATTTCGGAAAACCACCCCGGATGGGTGAAATCGCCGGTGCCGATCACCTTCAATCCTTTTTTCTGAGCGGCGATATACAGATTTTCCAGGTCTAAATTTTTTGAGGTTGCGCGAGAATATTTTGAATGGATGTGAAAGTCAGCAATAAATTTCATTTAATCATTATTTTAAACGGTTCAGGTATCGAATATGCTTGTATAGTCTTGCCAAAAAGGCTATATATTTATATTTAATACGTTATTAACTACAACATATAGTATTCTGTCGCTGTTTTTCCTTCTTAACAGATCGTATGTTGTCAATAAGTATGGAATTATGAACAACATCGGAGACACTGCACAAAAAATGGTCGTTGTTGATAGGTAATCAACAACTTTATTGTAAAGTATTAAATATATTTATGTAAATATATTCAATATATTATGTGCTTTTTGTAGTTATTGACAGCATATATATATAATTACTTTTATACTTTAAATAAGGAATAGATATGAAATTTACAATACAAAAAGACCAGATACTGGATGTTCTCTCCAAGGTACAGGGGTTGACCAGCCGGAAAAGCAACCTGGCGATAACGGAAAATATTCTGATTAAAGCAACGGACACGGGCATAAATTTGATGGCTACCGATCTTGAAACCGGGATGGAAGGGTATTATCCGGCCAAGATTGAAAAACCCGGCGCCGTCGCCATCAGCGCCAGAAAATTTTTTGAAATCGTCAGGGAGTTTCCTAAGCAAGATATCGCGGTGAATGAAGTTGATAATCGATGGATAGAGATTGGCAACGATACGATTCAATACCACATCGTCGGTATGGATCCGGATGATTTTCCGGACAATCCGAGTATAGAGGATGTCACTTTTTTTGAATTGTCGTCGGCACCTTTCAAAAAAATGATCGAAAAAAGTATCGTTATCAGTGGCGCCGGCGATGATAAAAGGGCCCATATCAACGGCGCGCTTTTTGAAAAGATAGAAGATGGAGATAAAAAGAAAGTAAGAATCGTTTCAACCGACGGAAGCAGGCTTTCGAAGTGCGACTATACCTTCGACCAGGAGATCGATCTTCCGGAAACGGGCAAGATCATCATTCCCAAAAAGGGGTTGAATGAAGTCGCGAAGTTCTTGTCTTCAGAGGGTGTCGTTTCCCTCGGTATCATGAACAATTATTTCATTGTAAAAAAGGAAAACGAAACGATCATCATAAGACTGCTGGAGGGTGAATTTCCGGAATACACCGACATTGTCAAAAAGGATGATGCTTATAACATCATTGTCGATCGGCATCAGATTACCATGCTGTTGAAGAGGATGTCCATTCTATCGTCGGAAAATTACAAAGGGGCTATTTTCAATTTCAATCAAGATCGGCTGCTGGTCAGTGCGACCAATCCGGAAATAGGCGAGTCAAAAGAAGATATGGAAATTGAATTTTCCAGGGAAAGGATCAGTGCCGCCTTCAATCCCAAATATATCATTGAAATACTAAATGCTATCGAAAGCGAAAAAATAATACTGAACATTCATACCGAAGACAAACCATGCATCATAAAAGGGGTAGATGACGACAGTTATCTGAGCGTTATCATGCCGATGAGAATCTGATGAAAAAAGTATACGATGAGAGCAGCATAGACGTACTGGAAGGCCTTGAACCGGTAAGGCTGCGGCCTTCCATGTATATAGGCAACGTGGATGTGGCAGGGCTTCATCACCTTGTTTACGAAGTCGTGGACAACAGTATTGATGAAGCCATGGCCGGGTATTGCAAAAACATACAGGTGACGGTTCATTCAGACAACAGCATCAGCGTCGAGGATGACGGCCGGGGTATACCGGTGGGAATTCACAAGACGGAAAATGTGCCTGCCGTCGAGGTGGTATTGACCAAACTTCACGCAGGTGGAAAATTTGACAATGATTCCTATAAGGTATCAGGAGGCCTTCATGGTGTAGGGGTGTCCGTCGTGAATGCCTTGTCGGCTTTTCTTGAAGTGGAGGTCTACGTCAAGAACAAGGTTTACTATCAAACCTATGAACGCGGCTTAAAAACCTGTGAATTGAATGTTGTCGGCAGCACGAAGAAGCGTGGAACCAAGATTCATTTTATTCCGGACGCGGATATTTTCAACATGGTAGAGTTCAACTACGATATTCTCAGCCGCAGACTGCGGGAACTCGCCTTTTTAAATAAAGGCATCAAAATTTTTCTAAGGGATGAACGCAACGACAATGAGGATCAATTTTTTTACAAAGGAGGCATAACCTCGTTTGTAGAATATGTAAACAAACGCCACACACCGCTGCACAAACCTATTTTCATCGAGGGCGAACGCAACGACGTGCAAATAGAAGTTGCCATTCAGTACAACGACACCTTCAAAGAAAAGATGTTTTCCTTTGCCAATAATATCAACACCGTAGAAGGAGGGTTTCACCTCATCGGCTTCAAAGCCGCCTTGACGCGCACCCTGAACAACTATGCGGTCAATGGAAATTTGCCCAAGAACCTGACCGCGAAAATCAGCGGCGACGATGTTCGGGAGGGACTGGCCGCCATCATCAGCGTGCGAATAATGAGTCCTCAATTTGAGGGCCAGACCAAAACAAAATTAGGCAACAGCGAGGTCAAGGGGCTTGTCGAATCGCTCGTGAATGACAAACTGGGTATGTTTTTAGAGGAAAATCCGTCTGTTGCCAAAAAAATTATCGCCAAGGCGGTTGAAGCCGCGCGAGCCAGAGATGCTGCCAAGAGAGCTAGAGATCTTGCCAGAAGCAAGGGATCCCTGGTGGATTCGACCCTGCCCGGAAAGTTGGCCGAATGCCAGATAACGGACCCCTCGCAACGGGAACTTTTCCTGGTCGAGGGGGATTCCGCGGGCGGTTCGGCAAAACAGGGCAGGGACAGGAAATTTCAGGCGATTCTACCCCTTAAGGGTAAAATATTAAATGTTGAAAAAGCCCGTTTTGACAAGATTCTGCGCAGTGAAGAGATAAAAAACATGATCACGGCATTGGGAACCGGTGTTGGGCGCGAAGAGTATGATATTGAAAAATTGCGTTATCACAAAATCATCATTATGACCGATGCCGATGTGGACGGATCGCATATACGTACGCTCCTTTTGACGTTTTTTTACAGACAACTTCCCGAAATAATAGAAAAAGGTTATCTATATATCGCCCAGCCCCCGCTGTTTAAGGTGGGCAAGGGAAAAAATGAAATTTATTTAAAGGACGAACGGGAATACAACGACTTCATTCTGAAAAGGGTCTGTGATAAGAAGGTTGTTTATCCGGGCAATGACGGTAAAAAACTGACAAATCATAATCTGTTCGTTTTTATAGGAAATTTATCTGAATATTACGCATCGTTATCTGGTATGGAAGTTAGAGGCGTATACCCTGAACTTGCAGAACTGCTGATAAATTGCGGTGTGGAAAACAGCAAGTTTATCCAAAACAGGGATAAAATGGATTTTCTTAAAAAACAAGTTGAAGCCAGTGGATATGTTGTGGAAAGCCTGCAATGGAATGAAGACCACGACGTCCATGAAATGCGGATTATCCCCTCGGATTCGTTGAAGAAAGAGATTCTGATAAAAAACCCGTTTATCAGTGACGTCAAGCCGATTACCATCGGGAGGGGACTCATTTACTCCCGCGATTTTCAGAAAGCGGTGGTTGTCGCTAAAAAAATAGCAAAGAACGACATCTCGCCGTTCACGGTCGAAAAAACGGAAACGGATAAAGACAGGGACAAGGAAAACCTGGTTTTCGATAATAAATTGGATTTATTAAACCATTTGTTAGAAGAGGGAAAAAAGGGCATCAGTGTGCAGCGCTACAAAGGGCTGGGTGAAATGAATCCCGAACAGTTGTGGGAAACCACCATGAATCCGGAAAAGCGCAACATGCTGCAAGTTCGCATCATCGATGCGGTGGATACCGATGAAATTTTTACCGTTCTCATGGGAGATGACGTCGAACCCCGTAGAGAATTTATTCAGAACAACGCGCTGGAGGTCAGTTCGCTGGACATATAGAATAGATGATTCGGCTTTTATGGTAACGGCAAATCTCACCGGGATTTGCCGTATCCTATCGGCCGGCCGGGTGGGCAAAGCGGACGAGGTGACGGCCTGCATCTGCTTTCTGGCATCCCATATGGCCCCGTTTGTGGTGGGCGCAGCCTGGTCCAAAGATGGTGGTTTGACGGCTTTCGGCTATTAGAGAATCTGCAGAAAAGAACTTCGCGTCATTCCGGCACCGACAGAGTCATTCAGGATGATCCTGGCGGATTGAAGCGTCTTCACATTGCGGTTGACAGGAAATCCATTGATGGTATCGGGTTTGAGTGCGCCTCTCGCCAGGTCGTATGGCAACCGTTGCATGCATACAACGGAGCAGTTGCCCCTTTCGTGAACGTTGGTGATCATCTTGTTGGCCAAATAATCCGTGACATCCTTTTTCAAGTCGGGTTGTCCGTTTTCCAGCACCTTTTCAAGGGTTAGGGGCAGCATGGCAAAATTGGCCTGGTGTTCGATCAGCAGGTCGAGTTTTTTCATGGACAGGTTGTTGTTCGAAAGCAGGGTGTGGATGTGGTGCGTGGCACCTCTTGTCGCGTAAAGAAAGACGCCTTTGCCGTTCATGTCTCCAAAAACATCGTTTTCGAGTTCGAGGGCCTGTATATACTCCGCAAAGCATCCGTGGGTTCTGGTGCGGGCATCCACAATCCCTTTTTCCGGTTTCAGGAAAGGAAAGGGTCCGCCACTGTGGATCGTCAGGCGGAAAGTCAAATCCGCGCGCAGGTAGATGGACACGATGGTGCGATGTTTTCCCGCAAGGATGTAGGCTTGAGCCAGGGTTTCGACCATCTGGGGGTCGTCTGCTAACGTATTGATGTCATAAGCAAAAGAATCAACATCGCCGTCGTACAAGTCGAGCAGGCCTTTAAAACCCCTGGCCTGTTTTATCTTTTTCGGAAAAGTGCGCTCGACCAGGCTGTGCTGAAGTCTGGCGGCCGTGGCCGGAACCCTGTGGGGCAGTGAACCCAACTTGTTGTCTAAGATGATTCCGTCTATTTTTTCGCCTTGATTTAAATCGTGTATGATTTCAGCCAGGTGATCGATAAAATCCGGCCTGAGCACTCCCTGGAAAACCCTGGTTTCAATGGTGTTGTCCGGAGGATCCACTTGTGCGGTTGTTTCGAGGGCCGTTGCCAGGGAGTCATCACCAAAAATGATGTTGGAGGTATCCAGAGGTGTAAACGCCTGGCAACGGTGAATGTTTTCAGCCCCGACGACAATGGATATGTCTCCCTTTTTGAGAAAACCGGAGAGGGAGAGCATGAGGAGCAGTTCCACACTGACGTTGTATCCCGGGCAACCGGCATACAGGTCGAAGGGAACCGCTGTTGGGCATTGCTCCCTGATTACGTCGAAGGGATATCTGATCAGCGGTCCGGCGTCGTGTTTGTCGTCACCGACATTGGTGGCTCCGATGACGATCTTGACGCGGGCGGGATCGAATTCCGCTTTATCCATCAGGTCTTTCAGCGAAAGCGTTCCAATCCGCGTATCCTGAGGGGCGACGACGCGGGTCCTGACGCCGACGCGTTCTTGAATGGTTTTGTTGTTGACGGGAATATTGCCTTTGAAAAACATTCCCTTGTTTTCGTACATGGCGTTATCCGTGAGGGTACCGCCGTTCCATGCGCCGTAATCGATGATTTGCAGGGCAGAATTCATTGTCGAACCAATCTCCTGAATCGTGACATGCGATTGTATTTTTTTAGTTGATTATGAATAGTACAAATGGGATTAAGATGAAAAGTGCTTTAAACGGATTTTGAGGAAAGTTTTGTAAAAGAATTGTAAAAACGAGAAATGCTGCGCATTCTTTCATGAAACAAGGAGATTTCTTTTGAAGATTCATATGGTAAAAGCGAGGGATTTACCGGACCTTTGGTTTCAGGCGGTTCACGATATTCTGGACAACGGCAGACGCTTCACCATCGACCGCGGGTCATACGCCGGACAGACGCGGTTGGAGTATGACTATTTTTGCGGACACGTTATCCATCCCTACACCATCCCCCTGATACCCGACATTCCGCCTTCCTGCGGCATCCCCAATCCTGTGGAAGATGCCTATATCTACGGCGGTGATGGCTACGAACGCTCCTATATCGAATATCTGATGACCGGCCACAAGGAGCCGGGTGAGTCCTACACATACGGCGAGCGGTTGACCCGCGCCCCGATAACCGGAAACAAAAAGATGTGGTGGGATGAAAACAACCGGGAGATTATCGACCGGCGGGACACGGATGGCAGGATCGTTTTCGAAGAGGAGGGGGCGCTTTACCTCAATCAGATCGAGTGGATCATCGATACGTACAAGCATTTCGGTTATCGCAACAATCAAATGGTTCTCCAGGTGGCACATCCATCGGACATGACCCTCCTGGACCCCCCCTGTCTGCGTTCCATCGACACCCGCATTCAGGATGGAAAACTTAATTTTATCGTTTACTTCAGGTCGTGGGACCTCTGGGGCGGCCTGCCGGCAAACCTGGCAGGCATTCAGAATTTAAAAAGTTACATGGCTGCCGAGATCGGGGTCGAGGACGGCGAGATGATCGTTGAAAGCAAGGGCCTGCATCTTTACGGGTATGCCGAGGACCTCGCCAAGTTGCGTTGTCTGCGCACATAAAAAATGCGGCGCATTTGTTGTTAAAATTCGATGCTGTTGGGGGTACGGGGAAAAGGGATGACGTCCCGTATGTTAGACACGCCGGTGAGCAGCATGAGCAGGCGCTCGAACCCCAGGCCGAAGCCGCTGTGGGGCACGCTGCCGAAGCGGCGTGAGTCCAGGTACCACCAGTAGCTTTCCCTGGAAAGGCCCGTTTCATCGATTCTGCGCTCCAATACCTGCAGGCGTTCCTCCCGCTGAGAGCCGCCGATGATTTCACCGATCTTGGGCACCAGGACATCCATGGCGCCCACGGTTTGATCGTCGTCGTTGAGGCGCATGTAGAACGCTTTGATCTCTTTGGGGTAATCGTAGACGATGACCGGTTTTTTGAAGTGCTCTTCGGTCAGATAGCGTTCGTGTTCAGACTGCAGGTCCCTGCCGACATCGACGTCGAATTCAAAGTTCTTTTTTGATTTTTTCAGGATGTCGACAGCTTCCATGTACGGTAACCTGACAAAGGGCTTGGAGACGATCGTTTGGAGGGTTTCCAAAAGCGTCTTATCCACGAAGCGGCCGAACAGTTCGATGTCTTCCCTGCAGTTATCTAGGGCATAACGGCAAAGGTGCCGGATCATTTCCTCACCCAGGTCCATACACCCGTTCAGGTCGCAAAAGGCCATTTCCGGTTCCACCATCCAGAATTCGGCTACATGGCGGCTGGTGTTGGAGTTTTCGGCGCGGAAGGTGGGGCCGAAGGTGTACACGTCACCCAGGGAGAGGGCGAACATTTCAGCGGAGAGCTGTCCGGAAACGGTTAGGCCGGCCTCTTTACCGAAAAAGTCGCGCAGGTAATCCGGTTTGCCTTCCTTCAGCGGCAGGCTCTCGAGGGGCAGGGTGGTAACGCGGAACAGCTCACCAGCCCCTTCGCAGTCGGAAGCCGTGATGATGGGCGTGTGAATATAACGGAAGCCCTTGGTTTTAAAAAAATGGTGAATGGCATAGGATAGCTCGGAGCGAATACGGAATATGGCCCCATATTTGTTCGTTCGAGGACGCAAGTGGGCGATGGTTCTTAAAAATTCGTCGCTGTGTCTTTTTTTCTGCAGGGGAAAGTCTTCCGGGGCCAGGTGCACGATGTCGAGCTTTTGGGCGACAAGTTCCCAGCGCTGCCCTTTTCCCTTGGAAGCGACCAATGTTCCTTCAATGGCAACAGCGGATCCGGTGGTGATTTTTTTTACGTCAGCGTAGTTGGGCAGCGTATCGTCGGCGATCACCTGTATGTTTTTAAGGCAGGACCCGTCGTTGACCTCGATAAAAGAGAAGGTCTTGGTGTCCCTGCGCGTCCGCACCCATCCCTTGATCAGTACGTCGTCCCTGGGTTCCGATAAATTTAATACCGTATGGATTTTGCTTCGTTTTGCCATGGCCCCCTCATTAGCGTTCGATCGATGGCATCGCCTATGAATAATACCGCTGCAACCGTGAAAAACTCGGCTCTATTTTATTATCATATTAAAAACGCTAACTTCTTCGGCATTAAAATTAGTAATTGCGTAAGCTAAGTTTAATGCCGAAGAAGTTAGAGTTTGACGCTGATATAATATCCCTGCCCTCCACGCTGGATAAGCAGGACCACCGTTTTCTTCTGCCGGCTTTTGACCATGGCCTTTTTGAAATCGTCGAGGGTTTCGATGACGATATCGTCCATTTGCCGGATGACGTCGCCCGGTTCGACCCCTATTTTGGCAAGATAAGCCCCGGGCATGACGTTCGCTACCATTACCCCTTTCTTCGCCGTTATTCTGAAGGAATCGCGGTTTTTGGACGAAAGAGGCTCCACCTTGATACCCAGCAGGCTGTTGGCCAGGTCCAGGGCGCGGTCTTCGGGAAAAACTTCCGTTTCGAGTGCGACGGTCATCTTTTTTCCCCTGCGCAAAACGGTGATGTGTATGGTCGACCCCACCGGGTAATCCCTCAGCACCTGGTGGTAGTCAACGATCGAAGCGACAGGTCTTTTTTCTATGGACAGCAGGATGTCCCCCGGTTTTATGCCGTGGCGTGCGGCCGGGCTGCCCGTTTCCACGGTTTTGACGAGCAATCCTTTCTCCCCGGGCACCTTCATGTACAGGCTGAGATCCTCGTCGAGGTTTTGCACAAGCAGACCTGTCCATGAGAGCACGACCTCACCATATTGAATCAGGTCGGCGATGATTCGCCGGGCTTTGTTGATGGGAATGGCGAAGCCGATGCCCTGAGCCTTGGCGTATATGGCGGTATTGATGCCGATGAGATCCCCGTTTATATTGAGCAACGGTCCCCCGCTGTTGCCCGGATTGATGGAGGCGTCGGTTTGGATGAAGTCGCGATAAATGGTATCGTCGGTCCTGATGCTGCGGTTGAGGGCGCTGATGACGCCGGTAGTCACCGTGTGGGAAAATCCGAAGGGGTTTCCAATGGCAATAACCGTCTCACCGATCATGAGGTCGTCTGACCGCCCCATCTCGATGGATGGAAGTTCCTGCCCGGATTCGATGCGCAATACCGCTAGATCGGAGTCCGGGTCGGCGCCCACCAACTGAGCGGTAAAGGTGCGCTCGTCCTGAAGGGTTACGGTAATTGCTTCCGCTTTTGCGATAACGTGCGCATTGGTGAGAATAAACCCTCTTGCCCCGTCGATAATGACCCCGGACCCCAGACTGGTCCTTTTCTCGTTTTGCCTGAACCTGGGGTCAAAAAAATCCCTGAAAAACGAATCGAAAAACGGGTCCATTCCAAAACCGGAAAAGGGGCTGCGCCGTGAATGAATTTCATACTCGGAGCTGACATTGACGACGGCGGTGCTTACCTTTCGGACCGCCTCTACGACCGCATCCCTGCGGTTGTATGCTGCAAAAGCAGGAACGGGTAAAAGAAGGGTAATCAGGATAGCCGCTATAATTGGGTTGAATCGCTCGAAGGGTTTTGTCATAATCAAAACTTTGGTTCAAAATCCTTTTTTGATAACATCGTGGCAAACGCTTTTGGATTAGATATAACATGACACCCACAAGCATTCAAGATTTCTTAGCCTTGGTGGAACGGCCGAGTCGATATCTGGGAACGGAAATTAACGCTGTAAAAAAAGACCCGTCCGGGATCGGAATGAAATTTGCCCTGGCTTTTCCCGACCTTTACGAGATCGGCACCTCTCATTTCGGCATTCAGATCCTGTACCAGATCCTTAACAAACACCCGCGTATCGCCGCGGAACGGGTCTTCGCTCCGGCCGAAGATATGGAAACGCTGCTGCGCAAAAACGCGGTTCCCCTTATGAGCCTCGAATCCCGCACCCCATTGAAAGATTTCAATATATTGGGTTTCAGTCTTTTATACGAACTCAACTACACCAACATCCTGACGATGTTGGATCTTTCCGGCATTCCTTTTCTATCTAAGGAGCGGGACGATTCGTTTCCCCTGGTGATCGGCGGAGGTCCCTGTACCTGCAATCCCGAGCCGTTGGCTGACTTTTTCGACGCCTTTGTCGTCGGCGATGGCGAAGAGGTGGTTCTCGAAATGGCGGAAACCTGGTTTAACCTCAGGCGGAACGGTGATGACGACAAAGCATCCGTCTTGAAGGCATGGTCGACGATAACCGGTGTGTACATACCCGCCAGGTTTCCCGTAACCTACGATCGGGGCGGGTTTCAGTTGCCGGTCGGTGACCCTGGCACGGGTGGAAACCGTCCTGGAATTGTCGAGCGGGCGGTGCTGGCAGATCTGGACAAAGCCGCCTTTCCGTTGGCGCCGATCCTCCCTTTTGGAAAGCCCGTGCATGACAGGCTGCGGCTCGAGGTTTCAAGGGGATGCACCCGGGGGTGCCGATTTTGCCAGGCCGGTATGATCTACAGGCCCGTGAGGGAAAGATCGGAAGACACCCTCATGGCGGTTTCCCGCGCCTCATTGGAAAAGACAGGGTACGAAGACCTTTCCCTGCTCTCCCTGAGTACCGGGGACTACAGCTGTATCGGTTCTCTTATGACCGCGTTGATGGGGAATTTTGAATCTACCCACACGGCGGTTTCCCTTCCCTCATTGAGGGCCGGCACCCTGACGCCGGAGCTGATGAGACAGATTAAAAAGGTGCGCAAAACCGGTTTCACCATTGCACCGGAAGCCGGCAGCCAGCGGCTCAGGAATGTGATCAACAAAAACATAAGCCGCGAGGAGATATTCGAGACGGTGAGGAATGCGTTCGGCCTGGGGTGGCAGGTGATCAAACTGTATTTCATGATCGGCCTGCCGACTGAGACCTGGGAGGACCTGCAGGAGATGGTCGATCTGGTGGATGCATTGAGAAAAATCAGGGGCGCCCATGGGCACCGGGGTAAGATCAATGTCAGTGTTACCACCTTCATTCCCAAGCCGCACACACCGTTTCAGTGGTTTTCTCAGATTTCCCTGGAGGAATCTATCAGCAAAATCAAATGGTTGAGGACACAACTGAAGAAGCCCGGCGTTCATTTCAAATGGCAAAGTCCGGAGGTAAGCTTTCTGGAGGGGGTGTGGGCACGTGGTGACCGGCGGCTTTCGAGGCTGCTTGTAACCGCCTACGCCAAAGGGTGCCGCTTTGACGGGTGGAGCGATCGCTTCGACTTCAGGGTATGGCAGGAAGCGTTTGCCGAGGCAGGTGTAGACGTGCCCTTTTTCACCACGCGAAAAAGAGATGTGGACGAGCCGTTGCCCTGGGATCACATCGGTATGAAGGTGTCGAAAACCTTTCTGGCAAAAGAGTGGCAGTCCGCGCTCGATGAACGGAAAACCGACGATTGCAGATGGCATCCGTGCAACGAGTGCGGCGTATGCGACTTTACGACGATCAAACCCGAGCTGTTCAGGGTGTGCAACATGTCATCTTCGCCATCGTCCCAACCCGTTGGCAAAGATCCTGGATTCTACAAGGCGTTTGCCGTTACCTATGCCAAAACCGGCCAGGCAAAGTATTTCGGGCACCTGGAACTTGTCAATATCATTGTAAGGGCTCTGCGGCGTGCCGGGGTTTCCCTGAAATATTCCCAGGGGTTTCACCCCATGCCAAAAATTTCTTTCGACGATCCGCTGCCGGTCGGAATGGAAAGTGTTGAAGAGCGGTTTTATATAACGGTGACCGCGCAGATCGACGCTGGCGATCTTTTATCGCGCCTGAACCGGGAGCTCCCGGAGGGAATTGAAATCAAGAGATGCCTTCCGGTGAAAGGAAGGCGGAAGCGATCTAGCACCGTCGAGGAGGCATATTTTATCGGTTTGAAAGAGGGGCGGTTTGACCCGGAACGCCTGAACCGTTTTTTAAAGCTTCCGGAGTATGGGTACGTGCGCACGAACCGCAAAGGCAGGCGCCGTGATATCGACTTGAAAAAAGTGGTGGTGCATATGGAATTGAAAAACCCGCAGTCCATGTATCTCAACCTTCTGAAGGAGAGCGGGCGGGCGCTGCGGCCGCAGGAGATTCTCCGTGAAATTTTTGACTTGTCAGGGGATGAACTTAAAACGGCCACCATCATCAAAGGGCTGAATAAAGATGTATAAACAAATTGTTATCAATGTAACCGACCATGAAACGCGCGTGGCGCTTTTGGAAGACGGGACGATTGTAGAACTTTTCATCGAAAGAAAAGACGGGACCGACAGCGCCGGCAACATTTACAAGGGAAGGGTGCAGCGGGTGCTTCCCGGCATGCAGGCGGCTTTTGTCGACATCGGGTTGAATCAGGCGGCTTTTATATACGTCGACGACGTGATCGGGGCGCGCATTGAAGACGTCGAGCGGTATTTCAACGAAAAAAGCCGCATGGAAGCGGAAGATATCGATGAAAGCGACTTCGAAACGACCAAGGATCTCTTTTTACCAAGGCAAAATATTGAGGGGCTCATTACCGAAGGCCAGGAAATGCTGGTACAGGTCGCCAAATCCCCCATCGGTACCAAGGGCGCCCGCATTACCTCGCACGTTTCCCTTCCGGGGCGTTTTCTGGTGCTGATGCCGACATCCAATCACATCGGTATATCCCGCCGCATTGAAGATCCAGCTGAAAGGGATCGCCTGAAAGAGATTGTGGCCTCATTGAGAATCGAGCAACTGGGCTACATCGTGAGGACGGCTGCCGAAGGGGTGAAGCAGGAAAAGATCGCTTATGAAATGGGTTTTCTGAAAAAACTTTGGGAGGGAATCAAAAACAAAAACAACAGCATGTCCGCGCCATCCCTGCTCCATAAAGAATTATCGGTCAGCCTGCGGGCTGTGCGCGACCTTCTCATACAGGATGCTGAAAAACTGATCATCGATTCACGCAGCGGTTACGAAACGATTCTTTCTTTTTTGGACACGTTCATGCCCAGTTTAAAAGACTCTGTCGAACTGTATGAAGGCCGGGAACCCATTTTTGACTCCTATAATCTGGAAGGGGACATATCCAGGGCTCTGAAACGAAAAGTGTGGTTGAAATCAGGCGGATACATTGTCATTGAACACACGGAGGCCCTGGTGGCCATCGACGTCAATACCGGCCGGTATGTGGGCAAACACAACTTGGAGGAAACCATAACCAAAACAAATCTCGAGGCCGTCAAAGAAATTGCCTACCAGATACGGCTGCGGGACATCGGCGGCATCATCATCATCGATTTTATCGACATGGAAAAAAAGTCCAATCAAGAGAAGGTATTCAATGCGCTTCAGGAGGCCTTCAAAAAAGATCGCAGCAAAACCAATGTGCTGCCCATGTCGGAGATGGGATTGATACAGATGACGCGCAAACGCATACGCAAACCACTGACGCGTCTGCTTTGTGAGCCCTGTGTTTATTGTGAGGGTGAGGGATACTTAATATCTAAAAAATCAATTTGTTATAATCTTTATCGTGATGTAATCCGCGATTCCAGAGACGTGCTGGGCAATCGCTTGACCCTGAGGGTCAATCCCGAAATTGCCGAGCTGCTTTACGGAGAGGAGAACCACCTGATCCTCGCCCTGGAGCGGAAGATTGAAAAGCGGGTGATTGTGTATCCCAACCCAACGTTCTACATGGAGCAGTTCGATATCATGGAGATGATGAACGCATAGCTGAAAAAGTGTTGTTGACAGTCAATAATTGTTATGATTGTATAGATTGATTATACTTTTGAATTGTTAATCGATATTAAATACCATAAGGACCGTACAAGATGAAAAGAACATATCAGCCAAGCAAAATTAAACGTGCCCGGCGGCATGGGTTTTTGAAAAGAATGTCTACGAAGCAGGGCAGGAAAATTATTAACAGGAGAAGGCAGAGGGGAAGGAAACGGTTGACGGTATAAATCCGCCTGCCCAGAATATGCCCAAACCGCATTGGCGGAAAGGAAAGCTGAACGGCTTCTAATAGAGTGTCTACAGGAAAAAGAAGGGCCTGTTGGTACAGTGCGTGAGCCTGTTGAAAAAGCGAATGTATACCGGCGCGGACCGGATCAGGAAACGCCCTGAGTTCATCCACATCTCCAAAACCGGGCGACGGGTGCAGAACTCGTTTTTCATCGTTTTGTATATAGCCGGAGTTGCACAACAGTCACGACTGGGCGTAACGGTAACCAAACGGGTCGGGAACGCGGTCACCAGGAATCGGATCAAACGGCTGCTTCGCGAATATTTCCGGTCGAACCGGGAAAAACTGGGCGCCATTCTAGATATGAACATCATCGCGAAAGAAGAGGCAGCCGGGCTTACATCGGCGGAAACATTTTCATCGCTGGAAAGTCTGTTTAGGAAGATTGAGAGATATTGTGATTGTCAAAAAAACGTTTCTTAAGCTGATAAAAGGCTATCAATATTTCATATCTCCAATGCTGATGCCGGCATGCCGGTTTTATCCGAGCTGTTCCGAATACGCGCATGAGGCCATCGAACGCCACGGGGTAGCAAAGGGCCTTTTGCTTGCCGCCAAAAGAATTTTACGGTGTCATCCCTTCAATCCCGGTGGGGTCGATCCCGTTCCCCGTTGACACAACCAGGGGGGCCGCTACCAGGCTGAGACGGCTGTTCTTGCAACCGACCAAGCCCCCGCATTTCTTTCCCCGCGCAACATTCTGCACGAAGCCAAGGGTTGTCTCTAAATACAGCAAAACCTCCAGGAGCAAAAGATGGAACAAGGCCGTTTATTGATCGCGATAGCGCTTTCGGTTGTCGTGTTTTTCGTATGGAACTTCTTTTTTGTTGAAAAACCCGTCCCCGAAAAAAAACAGTCCGATGAGATCGTCGAATCAAAAGCAGAAGAACCCACCGCGAAAGCGGCGACACCCGCAGCGGAGCCACCGAAAACCCCAAACACGTTCGTAGCGAGCGAAAGCCCCAGTTCGAAGCCTGCGATGGATGCTCGTACCATAACGGTCACAACCCCACTGTACCGCGTTCGCATATCCGAGGCGGGTGCCGTTTTTAAAAGTTTCGAACTCGAAAAATACAAGGAAACGGCAGAAAAAAACTCCGTGCTCAAAAACTTGATCGACCCGCAAAGCGACACCAAGGACTTGAAGATGTCCTTTGCCGGGAACGGTATCAGCGGGTTTGAAACGGCCGTTTTCAATCTTGATGAAAAAATCGACGCCATCGAGGTGACGAACGAAAGTCGATCCTTGACCTTCAGCTGGCAGTCGGAAAACGGAGTCGTGATCGAGAAACGATTTTCCTTTCATCCGGAATCCTATTTGATCGATCTGTCGCTCGTGATTAAAAACGGTTCCGGAAGCGCCTTCAGTGACAGTGCCGTCGTTGAACTTCAGCATAAATTTGCTAATAAAAGAACGGGTTACGCCTTTGAAGGACCTAGTTTGCTGCTTGACGGAAAACTGGAAGAAATTAAACCCAAGAAGATTGAAGACAAGAACAGGTTTGACGGCACCGTCGGATGGCTTGCCATCGAAGACCGCTATTTCATGCGGAGTCTGATCCCGATGGGATCCCAGGAGGGAACCGTCCAGTTGTCCCAGGAGGGGGACGGAATCGTCGTCAGCCGGTTTCAAGTGCCCGAGCGAATGTTTCAAGCCGGGGAAACGGCCCATTACGACTACAAGGTGTTTTTTGGCCCCCAAAACATGAAGTTGTTGAACAGCCTCGGTTTTGATCTGGGCAAGGCCGTCCAGTTCGGCATATTCACCTTTATTGCCAAACCGCTTCTCTGGTTTATGAATTTTATCTACAGCGTGATTCCAAACTATGGCGTAGCCATCATTATATTGACCATTGTTACCAAAATCATTCTGTGGCCGCTGGGTAACAAGAGCTATAAGTCAATGAATGAAATGAAGAAAATTCAACCACTTATGGCTGATTTGCGTGAAAAGTACAAAAACGACAAGAAACAGATGAACCAGGAACTCATGGCGCTCTACCGCACGTATAAGATCAACCCCATGGGCGGGTGCCTGCCAATGGTTTTGCAAATACCTGTTTTTTTTGCACTGTACCGCATGCTGTACCAGGCCATAGAGTTGAGGCACTCACCCTTTCTCTTGTGGATCAACGATTTGTCTGCGCCCGACCGGCTGTTTCGATTCGACTTTACGGTTCCCTTTATGCAGCCGCCATACGGCATACCCGTACTGACGCTCGTGATGGGGGCGACCATGTTTCTGCAGCAAAAGATGACCCCCTCGCCTGGTGACCCCGCCCAAGCCAAGATGATGATGTTTATGCCGATTGTTTTTACGTTTATTTTCATAAACTTCTCTTCTGGCCTGGTGCTTTACTGGCTTGTCAACAATGTGCTGTCTATTGCGCAACAATATTATATTCAGAAAAAATACGCCTAATCAGGGAGGAATTGATGTCGCCGATAGTCGAATTTGAAGGCAAGACGGTCGAAATGGCCGTACAGAGAGCCTGTGAAAGTCTTAACATACCGGAAAAAAAGCTCAAACACGATATCATATCCCATGGATCCAGCGGTATTTTCGGTTTGGTTGGCGCCAAAAAGGCGAAAATTCGAGTGACGGTTCCCGAGAAGGAGAAAGCCGGTAAAAAGAAACGCCCGGAGGAAAAGAAACGTGTCGATGATGCGGGCGTCCGCGAACGGGTCGCAGAAACCTTTGATGATCAGGAACAAGAGAATGTGACGGAGGAACTCGTCCAAATCGGCAAGGATGCTCTGCGGACGATGATCGACCAAATAACGAGCGACGCCGTAATCGATGTGGATAGCAATGGGGAGCGGATATTTTACAACGTGACCGGCGGCAATACGGCGATTTTAATTGGAAAACGGGGCCAGACCCTGGAAGCCATGCAATACCTGGTTGAAAAGATTGTCAACAAACAGGGCGGCAAAAGGGTCCGCATCGAAGTCGATGTAGAGGGATACCTCGAAAACAAGCGCCAGAAACTGGAAGCATTGGCCTTAAAGTTAAGTGAAAAGGTAAAGCGAACCAATAAACCGGCCACCGTCGGACAGTTGAACGCATACGACCGGAGAATTGTTCACCTGGCATTGAAGGCGGACGGCGAAATCAGAAC